>NZ_WTKZ01000089.1:0-10101 GCF_011378805.1 Pseudoalteromonas sp. Z9A6 | reverse complement strand
TCGTTTGGATCGGTCAACCGGTCATTTTCTTAACTGATCGGCATTAGCCAATTGGCGCTTTTTTATTGATTACTTTTAAATTATTGATCCCTATTTTTATCATCAAGGCCATCAATAGTAACGCCCTGTAAAAAGCCCGCACCTTGTTGTTCGTTATTGCGCAGTTTTATCATTAAGCGTAAATCATTTGGCGAGTCAGCATGGTGCAGTGCATCAGCGTAGTTAATTCGCTGCTGTCTGTACAACTCAAATAACGCTTGGTCAAAGGTTTGCATGCCCATTTCTTTCGACTTAGCCATTGCCTCTTTAATTCCGCCAATATCACCATTTTTTATCAGTTCAGCGACCATTGGTGAGTTAAGCAATATTTCAATAGCTGCAACACGGCTTTCACCATCAGCAGTCGGTACTAATTGCTGAGCTACAATTGCACGTAAGTTAAGTGCTAAGTCGTACTTAAGCTTATCGTGTTTTTCTTTTGGAACTAAATGCATAATACGGTCAATCGCTTGGTTCGCATTATTAGCATGCAGTGTTGCAACACACAGGTGCCCGGTTTCAGCAAAGCTTAGGGCGTATTCCATGGTTTCTTGCGAGCGAATTTCACCAATCAAAATAACATCTGGAGCTTGGCGTAATGAGCTTTTAAGTGCCGACTCAAAGCTTTCTGTATCAAGCCCTACTTCGCGCTGAGTAATAATACTTTTACGATGCTCATGAACAAATTCAATCGGATCTTCAATGGTCAGTATATGACCTCGTTGATTACGGTTTCGATAACCAATAAGTGCAGCTAGTGAGGTCGATTTACCCGTACCTGTACCACCTACAAATAAGACAAGACCGCGTTTAGACATAATTACATCTGTCAGCGTAGACGGCAGACCTAAATCACTCACATCAGGAATTTGCGTCACAATACGGCGAATAACCATACCTGCTCTATCTCGCTGCCAAAAAGCAGAAATACGAAAACGCCCTTCGTCGGTAGCAATCGCAAAGTTACATTCTTTCGTTGCATGAAACTCTGCTTTTTGCTTTTCGCTCATTGCAGATTCAACTAACTCAAGCGATTGCTCATCTGTAAGCCTATCGTCACTGAGGGCTGTTAGCTCGCCGTTTATTTTTGCACTTACAGGTAACTGACTCGATACAAATAGGTCAGAACCCTTTTTCTCAATCATTATGAGTAAAAAGTCGTTTAAAGATAAAGCCATAATAATTTCTTACCCACCAAATTGTGTTTTGTCTTGCGCTTTTTCTTTCGCTGCCGCATTTGTAACAATACCGTGATTAACTAAATTAGTTAAACACTGATCCATTGTTTGCATGCCCACAGACGCACCGGTTTGAATAGACGAATACATTTGTGCAATTTTATCTTCACGAATCAAGTTACGAATCGCAGGAACTGCAATCATAATCTCGTGTGCTGCAACTCGCCCACCACCAATTTTTTTAAGCAGTGTTTGCGAAATTACTGCACGTAAAGATTCAGATAACATTGAACGCACCATGGCTTTTTCTTCACCTGGGAAAACATCGATAATACGGTCAATGGTTTTTGGTGCAGATGTTGTATGTAGCGTGCCAAACACTAAGTGACCCGTTTCAGCAGCGGTCATTGCAAGACGAATTGTTTCTAAATCACGTAACTCACCTACAAGTATTACATCAGGGTCTTCACGCAATGCACTACGAAGAGCATTTGAAAAGCTATGTGTATCGCGGTGAACTTCACGTTGGTTAATTAAACTTAATTTATTATCGTGAACAAACTCGATTGGATCTTCTATTGTTAGAATATGGTGATGCTTATTTTGATTTATATAATCGACCATAGCGGCAAGTGTTGTTGATTTACCAGAACCCGTTGGCCCTGTTACTAACACGAGTCCACGTGGGGTATCAGAGATTGTTTTAAAAATATCTGGCGCACCTAAATCATCAAGCGTTAACACTTCACTTGGTATGGTACGAAATACCGCAGCAGGCCCGCGATTAGAGTTAAACGCATTCACACGAAAACGTGCTAAATTAGGCACTTCAAACGAAAAATCCACTTCGAGGTTTTGTTCGTAGTCCTTGCGTTGATTATCGTTCATAATATCGTAAACCAGACTGTTTACGTCTTTGTCTGCAAGGGCTGGTATATTAATGCGGCGAACATCACCGTCTACGCGTATCATAGGTGAAACACCCGACGATAAATGTAAATCGGATGCTTTGTGTTGCACACTAAACGCTAATAATTCGGTAATATCCATTTATGACTCCACAACTAACTGATAAATATATGGTTACAATAGCAGAACGACTCACATCCGCCTACGCTAGAATTGCAGACGCGGCAAAAAACACACAGCGAAACACTAACGAAGTTACTCTACTAGCAGTGTCTAAAACTAAACCAAGCGAAGATATTATTGCAGCTTATGAGCATGGTCAGCGCGAATTTGGTGAATCTTATGTTCAAGAGGCTATAGATAAAATAGCTCAACTACAGTCATATAGCGACATCATTTGGCATTTCATTGGCCCTATTCAATCAAATAAAAGTGCACTAGTAGCTGCTTACTTTGATTGGGTGCAAAGTGTTGATCGCATAAAAATAGCAAAGCGATTAGATTCCCAGCGCCCAGACGATAAACCACCTCTTAATATACTTATTCAAGTAAATATAAGTAATGAGGAAGCAAAGTCAGGTTGCCGCCGCGATGAAATAGATGAACTTGCCGATTATATTAACCAATGTGAGCACTTAACACTTCGAGGTTTAATGGCAATTCCCGCTAAAAGCGACAAACTGGATACGCAAATTCAATCTTTTGAGCAATTACAAACTTGCTTTGATAAACTAAAGACCCAATATCCTCAAGTAGATACTTTGTCGATGGGTATGAGTAACGATGTTGAAGCTGCCATTAGCGCAGGCTCAACCATGGTAAGGATCGGCACAGACATTTTTGGAACACGAACTTAAAAGGTGATAACAGATTTATGTCAGATAAAAAAATCGCATTTATAGGCACAGGTAATATGAGCTACGCCATTATTGGTGGCATGGTAAAAAACGGCTTTAACGCAAGTAACATAATTGCGACTAACCGCAACCAAGAAAAGCTTGAAAAGGTAGCATTTGATTTCAAGGTGCAAACCACCAGTGACAATAACGAAGCCCTGCGCGATGCTGATGTAATTGTTTTGTCTGTTAAACCACAAATGATGGGCGATTTATGTAAATCGTTTCAAGAGTCAGGCGTAGACTTTAGCGATAAACTGTTTATTTCTGTTGCTGCGGGCTTAACTGTAAAACGTTTGCGTGAAATGCTAGGCCAAGACGTTAAAATGGTACGTTGCATGCCAAACACGCCATCTTTATTAGGTCGCGGAGTATCAGGTTTATATGGTGCGGGCGAAACACAAAGCGAACACGAATTTGTACAACAAGTTTTTGAATGTACAGGCATTGTTGTATGGGTGGAAAAAGAGTCACAAATTAACGATATTATTGCTGTAACCGGCTCATCACCTGCTTACTTTTTCTTATTTATGGAAGCCATAGAAGAAAAAGCTAAAGCGCTGGGCTTTAACGATGAAGACGCTCGTCGCCTGGTACAACAAACAGCCCTTGGCGCTGCCGAAATGGCACTTAGCCAGCCTGATATTAGTATTTCGCAACTACGTTCAAACGTAACATCTAAAGGCGGCACTACTCACGCAGCTGTTGAGCACTTAAAAGATGAAGGCTTAACTAAAACCGTTGGCGATGCAATGGATGCGTGTATTGCGCGTGCAGAGCAAATGGAAAAAGAACTTTAAAACCACTTTTTATTGAAGGTTACACTATGAATGCCATGCAATTTTTAATCAGTACCCTGTTTGATTTGTTTTTAATGGTGGTATTACTGCGCTTTTGGCTGCAGTGGGCAAAAGCCGACTTTTACAATCCAATGAGCCAGTTTGTGGTTAAAGCCACGTCGTTTGCGGTAAAACCACTGCGTAAAATCATTCCGGGGTTTGGCGGACTTGATCTAGCATCTCTGTTGCTGGCATTTATAGTGGCTGTAGCCAAAATTAGTACTTTAATGCTTGTTATATATAATGCGTGGGCAATACAGCCTGTGCTTATTCAAGCACTTATAACGGTACTAAAAGAAGGCCTTAATTTAGTATTTTGGGTACTTATTATTCGCGCTATTTTAAGTTGGGTTAGCCAAGGCTATAACCCTATAGAAGCGGTTTTCCACCAGCTTACTGAACCAATGCTAAAACCAATTCGTAAAATATTGCCATCAATGGGTGGCTTAGATTTATCAGTTTTAGTGCTTATTATTGGTATTCAGTTTTTGCAAATGCTGCTTATGGATTTTCTAGTCTAATATAGATTTTTTAATTAGAGGCCCAAAGGCCTCTTTTTTATATGTTTTGAGGAATACATAATGAACCGTTTAATTAAGTTTTGTTTTATTGCTTGTTTAGCATTTGCATTTAACGCGCAAAGCGAAGAAATGCAAGGCGCACAATACAAAGAGCTTGGCCCTTGGCAAGTGCATTACATCGCCTTTCCTTCTACTTTTATTCAGCCAAAAATAGCAACAGCGTATGGCCTTGAGCGAAGCGGATACAAAGGCATTGTAAATATTTCTATATTAAAAAATGATGCCGATAAAACAGCACAAACGGCAAAGCTTACAGGCACAGCTAAAAACCTACTTGGCAACAAACAAACGCTTACTTTTAAAGAAGTAAAAGAAGGTGAGTCAATTTATTACCTTGCCCAAGTTGATTACACCAACGAAGAGATTTTACGCTTTGAGATTGAGATACAACAAAATAATCAATTTCAAAAATTACAGTTTCAGCAAAAATTTTACGTAGATTAATAACATGACCAAAACTTTAGTACTTGCTACAGGTAACCCTGGCAAAGTAAAAGAGCTAGCTAACATGCTAAGCTCTCTGAATATTAATGTAGTTCCACAGAGCGATTTTAACGTAAGTGAAGTTGCCGAAACCGGCACTACCTTTGTTGAAAATGCCATTATTAAAGCGCGCCATGCCGCTAAAATTACTGGTATGCCTGCTATTGCCGATGACTCAGGTTTAGAAGTTGATGGCTTAAATGGCGCGCCCGGTGTTTACTCAGCCCGTTTTGCAGGCCCAGGTGCCAGCGATCAAGATAACATTGATAAGTTACTTGTAGATTTAGGTGATAACCCTATTCGCAGTGCACGCTTTTGGTGTGTACTGGTGTTAATGCGCCACGCAGACGACCCTACTCCGCTTATTTGTAGTGCTAGTTGGGAGGGCGAAATTACGCTCACTCAAAATGGCAATGGTGGATTTGGTTACGATCCTGTGTTTTTTGTAGCAGAGAAAAATTGTACGAGTGCTGAGCTTACAAAAGAGCAAAAAAATGCAGTGAGTCATCGCGGACAAGCGCTGCAAAAATTATTACTAGAACTACAGCAAAAAGGCGGCCTGTGAACCTTCCACCACTGAGCTTATATGTGCACGTGCCTTGGTGCGTGCAAAAATGCCCGTACTGCGATTTTAATAGCCACGGACAAAAAGGTGAAATACCTGAAGCTGAATATGTTCAACACTTAATTGATGACTTAAAAGCAGATTTGCACTTAGTGCAAGGGCGTAAAATTCACAGCATTTTTATTGGTGGCGGCACGCCAAGCCTATTAACTGGTGCAGCTTATACCCGATTATTAAATGAAGTCGACAACCTAATTGGGCTTGAAGAACACTGCGAAATTACCCTTGAAGCCAACCCTGGTACAGTAGAAACAGGTCGCTTTAAAGATTACGTAAAAGCAGGCATTAACCGTATTTCTATCGGTGTGCAAAGCATGCAAAACGACAAGTTAAAAGCACTTGGTCGGATTCATGGCAGCGACGAGGCAAACTATGCTGCGCAACAAGCTAAAGAAGCCGGTTTAAATAGCTTTAATCTTGATTTAATGCATGGCTTACCTGGGCAAACCCTTGATGATGCTCTGAGTGATTTAAAACAAATAATAGCGCTCGATCCACCGCATATATCTTGGTATCAACTAACTATTGAACCCAATACTCAGTTTGCTTCAAAGCCCCCTACCTTGCCACAAGATGAAACACTGTGGGACATTCAAGAACAAGGGGTTGAGTTACTCGCGCAAGCAGGTTACGTGCAATACGAAATATCGGGCTATGCAAAACCGGGCTATCAATGCCAACATAACTTAAATTATTGGCGTTTTGGCGATTATCTCGGTATTGGTTGCGGCGCACATGGTAAGGTTACTGATGCAAATACAGGGCTTATAACGCGTACCGAAAAGGTTAAACATCCTCGCGGCTATATGGATTTAATTAAACCGTATATGTATAAAAGCTGGCGTGTAGAGCAAGACGATTTAGCGTTTGAATTTTTTATGAATCGCTTTCGCCTTGTTGAGTCTTGCCCAATTAATGATTTTAATAAACTAACAACACTGCCGCTGCAAAGTCAGCAAAGTGCATTAAACCAAGCAATAAATAAAGGTTTATTGACTCAAATAGACAGCCATTGGCAGGTAACCTTAAAAGGTCATCGCTTTTTAAATGACCTGCTAGAATTGTTTGTGTAGCGCTAAGGCACTGCACAACAATATAAAACTAATAAATATAAATCACCCTAATGGGTTTCTAACAACAAAAGGGAAAACAATGCGTAAACTCACTTTTATTGCGGCCGCAGTAAGCGTTGCACTACTTGCTGGTTGCCAGCAAACAACACAACAATCTACTTCAGCCCCTATTGCACAAGCAGTTCAATCACAACAAAGTGAAATAGACAAAGCCAATGCATTTTTTGAAGATACATTTAACCGCGATGTAATGAGCAGCCCTGTATATCAAACATACATGGGGATTAAGCAAGATTACGATAAATGGGACGATGGCAGCGAAGAAAGAAAGCTTAAAGATTTAGCACAAACAAAAGCTGACCTAGTTGCATTAAAAGCAATTAATCGTGATTTATTAGATTATGCAACAAAAGTTAGCTACGACTTAAAAAAACAGGATCTTGAAAGCTCAATTGCTGACTTTAAATGGCGCTACCATAATTACCCTGTGAACCAGATGTTTGGTACGCATTCTATGATCCCTGCGTTTTTAATTAATCAGCACTCAATTAGTAATGTAAAAGAAGCTAAAGACTACATTTCACGCCTAAATGGTGTAACTGGTGTTATTGATCAGCTTATCGTTGATTTAACTGTACGTGCAGAAAAAGGCATCATAGCCCCTAAATTTGTATTCCCGCATGTTATTGATTCAAGCAAAAACATTATTCACGGTGCACCGTTTGAAAAAGGCGATGATTCTACATTGCTTGCTGACTTTAAACGAAAAGTAACAGCGCTTGAAATTGGCCAAGGCGAAAAAGACTCGTTAATCAGCGATGCATCAGATGCATTAAAATCGGCTGTTAAACCATCTTACTCTAAGCTAATTAATTACCTAGCGCAGCTTGAGAAACGTGCTGATGATCGCGATGGCGCATGGAAATTACCAGATGGCGAAGCGTTTTATAACAACGCACTTAAGCGCACTACAACAACAGATTTAACGGCTAAAGAAATTCATGCAATTGGTTTATCTGAAGTGACACGTATTCATGATGAAATGCGTGAAATTAAAGATAAAGTAGGCTTTAAAGGCGACTTAAAAGCGTTTATGCAGTTTATGAAAACTGACAAACAATTTTACTACCCTAATGATGCACAAGGTAAGCAACGCTACCTTGATGAAGCCACTGGACTTATTGATACAATGAAAACACGCTTAGATGAGTTATTCATTGTTAAACCAAAAGCTGATTTAAAAGTAAAAGCAGTTGAAGCATTCCGTGAAAAAGCAGCGGGCAAAGCATTTTACCAACAGCCAGCTCCAGATGGTTCACGCCCAGGTATTTACTACGCTAACCTTTATGACATGGAAGCTATGCCAACATATCAAATGGAAGCACTTGCTTACCACGAAGGTATTCCGGGTCACCACATGCAAATCGCTATTTCGCAAGAGCTAGAAGGCGTTCCTAAGTTCCGTAAATTTGGTGGTTACACAGCATATATTGAAGGTTGGGGTTTATACTCAGAGTTCATTCCTAAAGAAATGGGCATGTACTCAGACCCTTACTCAGATTTTGGTCGTCTTTCAATGGAGCTATGGCGCGCATGTCGTCTAGTGGTTGATACGGGTATTCACGCGATGAAGTGGACTCGTCAAGAAGGTATTGATTACTACGTAAATAACACGCCTAATGCAACATCTGACGGTGTTAAAATGGTTGAGCGTCACATTGTAATGCCTTCACAAGCAACGGCTTATAAAGTGGGTATGCTTAAGATTTTAGAGCTTCGTGAAGACGCTAAAAAGCAACTGGGTGATAAGTTTGATATTCGCCAGTTCCACGACGTAGTACTTAAAAATGGTCCTGTACCACTAAATGTACTAGAGAACTTTGTTAATGAATGGGTAGCAAGCAAAAAAGCTTAAAACCAATTTAAACAACTGCTTTAAATATGAAAGGTCGCATTTGCGGCCTTTTTTGTTTTATAGTAGTAAAAAAGATTTTTGGAAATAATAATGGATTTAAGCATACAACTACTTAATGCGCGTATTTCAAAGCAACAGTTAAATGAGCTCGATAACGACTTTAAGCAGTTAAGCCCTGCTCAGCAAACTTTGCAGCTTAACCATTTATATGACAGCGCCCAACGGTTGAGTGTTAAGTATGACTTTATGCAAAACATAGCAGCGCGGATATTAAGCTCTAACACAGCGCCTTCTCCATTTATTAATCAACTCACTAATATTGACGCATTGAGCTTTTTTACCCCTGCGCTGAAAGTAAATAAAGGCTTTTTAGTACAAGATACACAAGGAAATAACGTACTGCACAATGTGTTTAAGCATGCCGATGCGACAAAGCTGCCATTTAACTATGTGCGCTCTTTGATGTTGTTTGAATCAAATGATGAGTTAGCTAAAGCGCTGGCGCAGCCCAACTCTCATGGCTTAACACCGGTTGCCTGCTACATAGCCTATGCAAATAAACCTAGCACACCGGTAAAGCATGAATTTTCAGCTTTGTTAGCATTAATGGAAATAGAGCAAAAACAAAATCCTAACGCTAAACAGCAGCTTGCCAACATAATAAAAGGGCAAAAAGTTAACGAGACCACAATTTTACTGAGCGCCGCTTACTTGCAACGCTCAACGGCGCAAGTTGCTCACTTAATCAAGGCGCTTTAATTCACTCACAACTTCTGTACGCACACTGTCTATGGCATGTGTAATAGATTGTGCAGCACTTTGGTGATCAACCATATTTGGCCAATTTGTTTGCCAGACCTTTTGTAAGTCTTTTGTTTTTAAATGTACTTTATCAACGGCTAAGTAGCTTAAGTCATGAATTAAGTTAACTTTAACCCAGCCTTTTCTGGGGCTGCCATCTATTTTGTTATTATCGTAATGTGCCGCAAATACAATAAGCTCAAGCTCGGCTAGTTCTTGTAAGATTTGAAAGCTAGCAATGCGTGTATTGTTGTTATCTTCACTTGCCTCCATCCGCCATGCATTATAACTAAAGCCTATAAACGCAAATACTACGCTCGCTATAGCAGTGAAAAAATACGAACGGGGCGCCAGTACAAACTGACCATATTTAGACTCTGACATATTATTTCCTAGGGCCTGTTTATCTTTCGAGGTTAAATTTGCAGCAGTATGTTTGGTATTTAGGCAAGGCAGAGCCTATGCAGTGTGGTTATTTCCCATAAATAGGCGGTAACGTGGAATAAATGCCAAACATGCGCTGCCGAAGGGTTCTGCCTAGGGGCAATTTACTCTTTGTTGCCTACATGGATGTCATAGGTAAGATCTTAAGAAATTGAGTTGAAGCTCAATTCATGATCAAATGGTTGTTACCACACAAACCACAGAATCAAGAAAAGAGCTTCAAATGAATGCTAACATTTTTATTAATAAGTTAAAAAGTATCCTAAGTGAAAAAAACTGAACCGACTTGGTAAACAAGTAGCATTTACTAAAAGAGAA
>NZ_WTKZ01000088.1:5336-10212 GCF_011378805.1 Pseudoalteromonas sp. Z9A6 | reverse complement strand
GCGCTCGATTCATGCAAGCGCAACAACAGGAGATGTGATCAAGAGACAGATCCTGACACAGGGGGTTAATGGCTCTATTCCCGCGCCAACATTACGCCTTAAAGAAGGTGACGATGTGACCATTCGCGTTACCAACAATTTAGCGGTACCTAGCTCTATTCACTGGCACGGAATTATTTTACCGTATCAAATGGATGGTGTACCGGGCATTAGCTTTAAAGGCATTATGCCTGGCGAAACGTTTGTTTATAAATTTAAGTTACAACAAAGCGGTACTTATTGGTATCACTCACACAGTGGCTTTCAAGAAATGACCGGTATGTATGGGGCGTTAATTATTGAGCCTCGTGAGCAAGATGTTATCAGCGCAGATAATGAACATATTATTCAACTCTCTGATTGGACTGATGATGATCCTATGGAGTT
The DNA here is from genome assembly GCF_011378805.1 of Pseudoalteromonas sp. Z9A6. Lineage (NCBI taxonomy): Bacteria > Pseudomonadati > Pseudomonadota > Gammaproteobacteria > Alteromonadales > Pseudoalteromonadaceae > Pseudoalteromonas > Pseudoalteromonas sp. Z9A6. The sequence goes on along the minus strand of NZ_WTKZ01000088.1, from coordinate 9,786 downwards.
ATTCCGTAAATTAAAAATTCAGGGGGATGTGTTTAACTTTAATCAGCCCACTGTACCTGAGTTTTTTGATGACATAGCAACAAGCGGCGTTGCTAATGCACTTCAACGACGTGAAATGTGGAACCAGATGCGAATGAGTCCAACCGATTTAGCTGATTTATCGGCTTCGGCAATGACCTATTTAATGAATGGTACTGCGCCAATGGCTAATTGGCGTGGGCTGTTTAAAGCGGGTGAAAAAGTACGTTTAAGATTTATTAATGGCTCAAGTAACACCTTTTTTGATGTACGTATCCCAGAGTTAAAATTAACTGTGGTACAAGCAGATGGACAAAATGTTGAACCCGTTACCGTAGATGAGTTTCGCTTTGGTCCAGGTGAAACCTACGATGTGGTTGTTGAGCCTAAAAATGACGCATACACAATTTTTGCACAAAGCATGGACCGCTCAGGTTATGCCAAAGGGACTTTGTCTGTCGCTGCTAATATTGATGCGCCAGTGCCTGCACTTGACCCAGTTGAGTGGTTAGCAATGCGGGATATGATGGGCAATATGGATCACTCTGCTATGCCTGGAATGGATCACAGCGCTATGGGCCACGCTAGCATGGACAAAACCAGTATGGATCAGGGGGCAATGGATCATAGCACAATGGACCACGGTGCAATGGCAATGGATCATAGCACAATGGACCACGGTGCAATGGCAATGGACCATAGTAAGCATAATATGGGTAAAAACCCACTGGCTGTTCCAAGTCAGAAAGTTCGCCACGCTAAAACAGAATATGGCGCCTCAATTGATATGCGCGTTGATACGCCACGCACAAACTTAGACGATCCTGGTATTGGGCTGCGCAATAACGGCCGTCGAGTTTTAACACTTGCAGATTTACGCTCTCTTGATGGCATAGTTGACCACCAAGCACCCGAAGCCGAAATTGAGCTGCATTTAACCGGCAACATGGAACGCTACAGCTGGTCTTTTGATGGCTTAGAGTTTGGTAAAAGTACCCCTGTGCATATGAAGCATAATCAGCGGGTACGAGTTATTTTACAAAACGATACCATGATGACACACCCTATGCATTTACATGGTATGTGGAGCGACTTGGAGAACGATCAAGGCGATGTGTTAGTTCGCCGCCATACCATAATGGTACAGCCCGCCCAAAGAATTAGCTTTTTAACTACGCCACATGATGTTGGTCGTTGGGCTTGGCATTGTCATTTACTGTTTCATATGGATGCAGGTATGTTTAGAGAGGTGGTTGTATCATGAGAAATTTAACCTTATCAACAGTACTTACTAGTGCACTATTAATTAGCGCACCGTTATTGAGCCTGAATGTGTTTGCTCAAACTGAAATGGGCGACATGTCTGGCGATATGGCGGGCGATAAAATGCAGCCGCAAGGCGGCGATGCCCCTAAAAATGCTCGCGATCCACACGCTTATGCTAATGGCACAACCTTAACGCAAGGGCCATATGCTTTAGCAGATGGCGAGCGCTTAACCCTTGCAGATGAGTATAAGTTTTACGCTATTTTAGGTGATCGCCTTGAGTATAACGAACAAGCCGATGCTGCTGTTTTCGATTTACAAGCTTGGTACGGCACCACCTTTAATCGATTAGTGATAAAAACCGAGGGCGATGTTAGTTATGGCAAGCTTGAAGAAAATCAAACTGATATTTTATGGGGTCATGCAATTTCGGCTTATTGGGATACGCAAGTCGGTATTCGCTACGATTATTATAAAGAAGGCAAAAACCGTCAATGGTTAGCGTTTGGTATTCAAGGCTTAGCACCTTATTGGTTTGAGCTTGATATGACAGCGTATGTAGGTGAGAGCGGCAATACAGCATTTACAGCAGAAGCTGAATATGAGCTGCTTTTAACACAAAGGCTCATTATACAGCCTCGTGCTGAAATAACATTTTATGGTAAAGACGATGAACAAAATGAGCTAGGCAGTGGGCTATCTAGTACTGCTATTGGCGTTAGGGTTCGTTATGAATTTACTCGCCAATTTGCACCTTATGTAGGTGTAGAGTGGACTAATAAATTTGGTAGCACAGCAGATTACGCCAAGCTAAACGAGCAGAGCAGCAACGATACTGAGTTTGTTGCCGGTTTAAGATTTTGGTTTTAATACGAAGAAATAACTACATTGATTTAATGAGAGCTACCGCAATTATATTGATGGTAGCTTTTCATTTTGTCTGGGATTTAAACTATTTTGGTTATATTAGAACAGACATACCTAACGGCTTTTTCTGGAAAGAGCTAAGAGCAGTAATAGTAAGCTACTTCTTGTTTTCAGTCGGTGCCAGTCTGGTGTATACCTATCAAGGTGGAATATCAGCTAAGAAGTAAAGTTGGCGAATGGTTAAGGTTAAAGAGTAAAGGCAAAAAACATCGCCATTGAAAGACGTACAATAGGCCATTTTATCACTTTTGATGAACGGGAATTGGATGTGCCCGGGATAGAACCGATTGTTGCAAAGTACTGCGCTTAAAGCTGAACAATTGGAAAAATGACCCATTACTCAATACCTAGTTATGAGCGTAGGGTTTTTATTTCTTTTAATGGTGCTCATGCTTGGCTTCAATCTCATGAGTATAAATTAGACACCCCTTTTATACTTGTGAAGTTTAAGCTGTTTAAAAAAGTAAAAAGTTTAGGTTTTAGTTCAAAGGTTGATCAAGATCATAAAATTATTTTTATAAAGTGGCTAATATTGTAGGTGCTAAAGAAGGAATGATAATGTTTGGACTTTTCAGGTGGTTTAAAATAGTAATAATAACTGTGTTGCTTACGCAGCATGGCTTTGCTATTGCTAAACCAATGAATTGTGAAGAGCATCATAATGGCTCATCCGACACGCATATTATACAACCAAGCAAAAATATGCATCATCAATCAATGATTGACAATAGTCACTATCACACTGAAAATTCGCAAGATTCTAAAAACCGTCATGGTGATGAAGACTGTGAAAAATGTAAAGCTGGTGATTGTGTTTGTTGTGAAGGCGGTTTTTGTACAAGCTTTCATTTAAATGCCTATCTTGTGCAAGCGCAAGAGGAAGGTATTTGCAATATTTACTCTGAGCTACTTCTACAGCGTACACCTCTACCAAAACCTGGTATCCATCTCTTACTTTATCGTCCACCAATTATTGGCTAATCACAGGATCAGTGCGTCTTTTTTTCGCCACTCCCATCAAAAATAGAATGACTTATTCATTGATTTAAATAATCAATTGTTTTGAACGATTAGTACGATATTTGGAAAGGCATTATGAAAATGCTCAAGTTATTGCCATTTACAGTAATTAATACTGTCGATTTTGGCCGAGATTCCTCTTTTTACCAAAAATTAGTTTTTAGCTTTTGCATTATTAATCACGAATAATCACTTGACCTGTGTCTTAGACACAGGCCTAAGCTGTAGGTGAGATTACAAACTTAGGTTAAGAACTAAGGAGTGAACATGAAAGTTGCAGAGCTGGCAAAAAGCCTTGGAACGACTGCTGATACGGTGCGCTATTACTCGCGATTGGGATTGTTAAAACCTGCTAAGTCAGTGAACGGCTACAAGTCATACTCGAATAAAGAAGTATCGAGACTTAAATTCATTTTAAGTGCCAGAAACCTTGGTTTTTCTGTTGCAGATATCAAGGAAATTATTAATGAATCTGAAGATGGTAAAAGTGCGTGCCCATTAGTCAGAAGCCTGATCAAAGAGCGGCTTGAAGAAACAGAAAAGCAGTTTCAAGCAATGTTGGCACTTCGAGGAAAAATGTCTTCTGCGCTTTCTCGATGGGAAGAAATGGAAGACAAAGCACCGACTGCAAACATGGTTTGTCATCTCATCGAAAACTTTGAGCAAATTAAAAAAGCATAGGAGGAAAAAGGGTGGCTACTAACACAAATATAAAAACTGAATCAGGCTGTTGCTGTCAGGCAAAAGCTCAATCCTCTTCGTGTAAAAGTAAGGAGAATACGTTGGAAAAAGTATCACATAACCAACAGCTTATCATTGAAGGTGCTGGGTGTGCTAGCTGTGTAGGCAAAATTGAAGGGGCGTTGAAGGCAACTCTTGGAGTCGTCAGTGCGGAAATGAATTTTGCTGATAGGACAGTAACAGTTTATGGGACAGCTAAAACAAAAGAATTGATCAAAGCTGTTGAGTCAGTGGGGTATAACGCGAAGCCAATTGATGATAGCTCAGCAACAGATGCGCTTGATGAGAAAGAGGCGGCTGATTGGGCATATTATAAGAAGCTAATGCGCGATACGTTTATTGCCCTTTCACTCGGCGTTCCTTTGATGATCTACAGCATTGTAGTTGGAGAAATGACGGTTGAAACAAACCTTGAACGAATTTCTTGGTTGGTTGTAGGCATTTTAACTTTTGGTGTTATGTATTTTTTTTTTTTTTT
>NZ_WTKZ01000088.1:2900-5326 GCF_011378805.1 Pseudoalteromonas sp. Z9A6 | reverse complement strand
CTTTTGGTGTTATGTATTTTTCAGGCAAGCATTTCTATGTAGGAGCATGAAAAAAAAAAAAAAATCATTCAGCCAATATGGACACCCTAATTGCTTTAGGAACAGGCACGGCTTGGTTGTATTCGATGGTTGTCGTGTTTGCACCTGACGCTGTTCCATTGATGGCACGGCATGTTTATTTTGAAGCTACCGCCATGATCATTGGCTTAATTGATTTAGGTTTAGCATTAGAAATCAAAGCCAGAGGTAAAACCTCTGAGGCCATTAAACGTCTTATCGGCTTGCAAGCCAAAACAGCAACCGTGGTTCGTGACAACAAAGAAGTTCAGATAGGTATTGAGCAGGTTTTATTTAACGATATTGTGAAGGTAAAACCGGGTGAAAAAATTCCCGTCGATGGCGTGGTATTGGAAGGACACACCTCTATTGATGAGTCCATGCTGACAGGCGAACCTATGCCTGCTGAAAAAGCTGAAGAAGATGAGGTTGTCGCAGGTACTTTGAACAAATCAGGCATGATTTTATTTAGAGCCACACGCGTTGGTAAAGACACGGCGCTTGCACAGATCATCAATATGGTGAAACGAGCACAAAATTCAAAACCGCCGATTGGCCGTTTGGCCGATGTTATTTCAGCTTTTTTCGTACCTGTCGTGATGATTACCTCTGTGTTAAGTGCGCTAGCATGGCTTAACTTTGGACCTGAGCCAGCCATTGCTTTTGCCATCGTTTCAGCAACTACTGTGCTTATTATTGCCTGCCCGTGTGCTTTAGGCTTGGCAACACCCATGTCTGTCATGGTGGGAGTAGGAAAAGCAGCAGAAGCCGGAGTGCTTATTCGCAACGGTGAGGCACTGCAAACCGCCTCTAAAATCACTGCCATGATTTTAGATAAAACGGGCACTATTACTGAAGGGGCACCTAAGGTAACCGATATTATTTTAGCAAAAGCTACTGACGAAAAAGACGTACTACAGCTTGCAGCAAGTTTAGAAAGCGGCTCAGAGCATCCTTTAGCGCAAGCGATTGTTGAAAGTGCGTTAGATCAGGATATTGAGTTACTAAAAATTGAAGCCTTTAACGCCATTACGGGTTTTGGTGTAGAAGCAAGCTGCAACAACAAAGCCCTGCTTTTCGGAAACGATAAACTAATGAAGTTAAAAGGCATAGACCTCACAGGCTTTGTTGAACAAGCACAGTCTTTAGCCAAAGAAGCCAAAACACCTATGTACTTTGCTGTAGATGGTGAACTTGCAGCAATCATTGCTGTTGCAGATCCTATCAAGTCAGACTCAATCTCTGCTATCAAACGGCTTCAGGCTAATGGTATACGCGTCATCATGTTAACGGGTGATAACAAGGAAACCGCTGCCGCCGTAGCTAAAAAAGTGGGTATTAGTGAGTTTCTTGCTGAAGTGCTGCCAGAAGATAAAGCCAACAAGGTGAAAGAGCTACAAGAAGGCGGCGAAATTGTTGGTATGACAGGAGATGGCATCAACGATGCTCCTGCGCTAGCGTTAGCCGATGTTGGCTTCGCCATAGGCACAGGGACTGATGTAGCTATCGAAAGTGCTGACATTACCCTAATGCGTGGTTCACTTCATGGCCTTGCTGATGCCATAGCGGTAAGCAAAGCTACTTTACGAAATATCAAACAAAACTTGTTTGGCGCGTTTGTCTATAACGTAGCCGGGATTCCTTTTGCTGCGGGGGTTCTATATCCCTTCTTTGGCATTCTGCTTAGCCCTGTAATTGCAGGTGCTGCAATGGCGTTTTCGTCATTGACTGTAGTGTCAAATGCAAATCGACTTCGCTTTTTTAAAGCAAAAGAGCATTAAGGAGAATCACAATGATGGTTATTAACTTATTAGGCTTAATGTTAATCGCGCTGATTGTTTGGTGGTTTTGGCTATATAAACCCAATAAAACAATCGTTCAAGGTAATGAAGTACTCATTGAAGTGAGGGATGGTGTGTATTCCCCATCCTCAATTCAGGTGTCTGCTAGCCAACCTGTCACTCTGAAGTTTATGCGCAAAGATCAATCCCCCTGCGCTGAAACAATGCTTATTCCTTCATTGGATATAAGCGAACAGCTTAAATTAAATGAAATTACTCAAATTACCCTATTGAACTTATCACCGGGAGAGCATGAGTTTCACTGTCAGATGCAAATGTATCGCGGTGTCTTAAAAGTCGTTTAGGAGGGCAATATGAAAAATCAACACACTAATTTTTGGTCAACACCTACAGGCTGGGCTGCACTGGCACTTATTGCCGCAGTGACCTACTTCTTAGTGCTTGAGCATGGTCAACATATGCTGCAATTTCTTCCCTACTTGATTTTATTGCTATGCCCCTTGATGCACGTATTTATGCATGGCAGTCATGGTAAACATGGTCACGATCATTCACATGCGCCTGATG
>NZ_WTKZ01000088.1:1895-2890 GCF_011378805.1 Pseudoalteromonas sp. Z9A6 | reverse complement strand
GTATTTATGCATGGCAGTCATGGTAAACATGGTCACGATCATTCACATGAAAAAAAAAAAAAAAAGGAAGAGAGCTCTTAAGAACTCACGGATAAAAATGCAGCCTATCACGATGGCTACATACAAGGGTTAGAAAAGGCACGTAAGGAATCACATAAAAAGGAGAGCAGTGATGAATGAAACATATGATTATGGCTTATGGTCAATGGTGATACTGAACTCAGCAATTTTTATCTTTTTTGCCTTTAGTTTTGTCAAACCAAAAACATCAACTGATTGGAGAAGTCTAAGCGCGTTCTCTGCCTTTATTGTTGCCCTATTTACTGAAATGTATGGCTTTCCTTTAACTATCTATTTTCTGTCGGGGTGGCTGACGGAGACCTATCCAGAAGTAAATTTCTTTGCGCATGAAAATGGGCATTTATTACATACTTTCTTTGGATTTCAAGGTGATGCCCATTGGGACCCATTTCATATAGTGAGTATGGTGTTTATTGTTGCAGGTTTCTTTATGTTGTCTTCAGCATGGAATGTATTGCATCACGCGCAAAAACATCATCAATTGGCTACAACTGGATGGTATGCAAGGTGTCGCCACCCACAGTATGTAGCTTTCATTCTAATCATGTTCGGCTTTTTATTGCAGTGGCCGACAACCCCAACACTTGCGATGTTTCCGATCTTAGTCGTTGTTTACGTCGAGCTAGGGAAACGCGAAGAAGCACAAGCGATTGCTGAGTTTGGTTCGGAGTACCACAGGTATATGGAATCGACACCGAGTTGGATCCCAAATTTTAATAAAAGTGTAGAAGGTAAAAATCATGAAAACGTTAACTAAATCAATTTTATTTATTAGTTCACTACTGATAACCACTAGCTCATTTGCCCAAAACAATGAGCATAAACATGAAGGTGCGAACAAAGCTGATATGCATCAAGGCATGGCAATACCACATGAGAACATGGGAGAAATGCACAAAAAGATGATGGAAATG
>NZ_WTKZ01000088.1:973-1885 GCF_011378805.1 Pseudoalteromonas sp. Z9A6 | reverse complement strand
AAGGCATGGCAATACCACATGAGAACATGGGAGAAATGCACAAAAAGATAAAAAAAAAAAAAAAGGAAGTCCATGTCATTAAAACTGAAAAAGATCCTGAAAAGCAACAGCAGATGATGGTTGAACATCACCGTTCAATGATGAAGATGATGCAATCCATGCATAAAAACATGGAAGAAATGCCAATGCATCAACAAATCAAGATGGCTGAACATCATTTAGAAATGATGGGGAACATGATGCCGCAGATGAACCGCAAAATGGAAGAAATGAAAGATAGCAATCAACAGCATTCACACAAACATTAGGAGAAAAATTATGAGCGATTTAAATCATAGAGTTGGCGTTAGAGAGCAAAATTTAGTTGTTCGAAATCTAAAGCTTAGCAATGTCACAGAAGAAAGCTGTGACGAGTTAGTAAAAGAAATAGATCAGCTTTTTGGTATAGATGAAGTTAGTTACAACATCAAAGAAGGTGAAATACACCTTGCCTATGATGCCGCAAACGTAAGCCTTGATGGGATTGAGGAGGTAATCCGTAAGTATGGCGCAGATGTTCATAATGATTGGTGGACACATACTAAAGAAAGTTACTATAAATTTGTTGATCAGAACATCAAAGATAACTCTGTTCATAAGCCTTGGAGTTGTCATCAAGCACCTTCGGGGGCTGGCCGGAAAAACAAATGAATTCATAAAAAAGTGTATAGATAATTAGTTAGTCAAATGAGGTAACAGTGATGAAAACACCCTATATAAAAGCTCTTTTATTGCTTACATTCGGTTTATATTTAGTGGGTTGTTCCAATACCACTTTTTATCATAAATACATGGTGAGAGGTCAGGTAGTAGAAAGTTCTGATAATCGAACTCTAATCTGTATTGGTGCTAAGCATGGCGCAAAAAAAAAAA
>NZ_WTKZ01000088.1:0-963 GCF_011378805.1 Pseudoalteromonas sp. Z9A6 | reverse complement strand
AAGTTCTGATAATCGAACTCTAATCTGTATTGGTGCTAAGCATGGCGCAGAGGTTGGGCAAAAATACAGTGTTATTAGATTCCATGAAAGAATAGTATTGAGTGAAGGTGAAGATCCCTACACTATCGAAAAGGTAGGAACGGTACAAATTACTAAAATTGTGAATGATCATTTCGCAACTGTAAAGCTAGTGTCTGGTGACATTGCAGCGAAAGATATGGTGGAACTTGAAAACTAATAAAGTGGTGGCGAAAGCCACCACAAGAGCATAACAGTGAACTACCCATCGACGCCACTCCGTGTCGATCAATGGGCTTCTACAGTCTAGCTTATGAATGCTAGGCTGCTTCTTTTTTCTCAGATCCAACAGCAAACTTCGATAGCTCGAAGACTTTCATTTTATTAGCTGCTTTCTGCTGAGATGTGGGGGCTACCCTTGCGACGATCCCAGCCGCAATCAAATCTAATTCACCTGTTTTTGCTATGCTTTTAGCCGCTGACAAGTCCCGGTTTTGGTTAGTTTCACAAGCCGTACATGTGAAATATCTGTCGTTCAATGTCAAAACATGATGTTGGCCGCATTCTGCGCAAATCCCAGTCGATTTTTCAAATCGACCAATTTCATGATAGAGTTTACCTTCAAGCTCAGCCTTGTATTTTGAAAGCTGAGTTATCAGAGCCATCACATTGTCAGCTACCATACTGCCATTGAATTTTTGCATCGCTTTTAGGGGTTTTGCGCCCATCCCCTCGAAATTAACCTTAGCTTGAATTTTCACGCTTAGAGTAACTTTTCGTACCATTGGACTTCACCCCTTGAATAACACAGTTTGTATTATTTAGCCCATCCCCTCGAAATCGGCATTAGTATTCTTAAGTAATAATACACAGTGGTAAACTATCTTATGAAAAGTTTGTGAGCGTCTAGCGAACTACACCTATGTTTTAAAATTCCAGGGTAAC
>NZ_WTKZ01000087.1:0-10616 GCF_011378805.1 Pseudoalteromonas sp. Z9A6 | reverse complement strand
TGTTACCCTGGAATTTTAAAACATAGGTGTAGTTCGCTAGACGCTCACAGTACATCAAATATAAACATCTTTAAATGCGGAGCTGCAGTAGTTATGTCCATAAATAAACTAGATGTGTACGAAGCCATCATAATAAAGCTAAGGTTAACTCGGCTTTTATCTTGCTTATTAATAGCAGCTGATAAAGTGAACAAAAAAGCAAAAACAAACAGCCATGTAATAAGTATTCCAAAATATTCGTTAACTGAATTTAATTGCCAAAATAGCTCTTCCATTCTATTCAACCTTTTGATGAGTGCTTTTTCTACGATTAAGTAAATACCGTTTTAATGCAACCAAACCTAAAAAATCTTTATTAATTAGGAGAACTAAAAGCATCGTTAAATCAGAAATTATTTGTCCTATTGCATATAAGGCCCAAAACCACCAGTAGTCTAAATTTCCTAAAACAATACTGTCGTAGTGCATTCCAAGAAAAACAAATGCGTTAAAGCTAAGTCCGACTAAAAGATAATAAAAGGCTACGGGGAGATTTTTACTAAAGTATATCCGCCATATAATCAGAAAAAATATAGTTAAGATATCAAATATAAAAAGGGTCAAATGGGGTGTGTTGCTCAAGGGATCCATAAAAATACTTGAGGTGTAAGATACCATCATAATGAATGCAAGCTGTGTGCAGCTTTTGTCAGACTTGTTAATGCTTGCAGACAAATTATATAAAAAAGCGAGTACAAAAGACCATGTAGTAAAAATGGTTATATAGTCGTATAAACCAGCCAGCTGCCATAAAAAATCAAGCATTGCGTGACCTTTTAAATTTTTCAGTTAAAAATTTAGTAAGCTTAACTAGACCTAAAAAATCTTTGTTAAAGATAAGCGCTAATGGCATTATCAAATCTGTAAAGTACATACCAAATACATAAACGTTCCAAAACCACCAATAATATAGAGTACCTAAAATCTCTATATCGTAATGCATAGCTAAAAATAAAGATGCGTTAATACTCAGACCAAAAACAAGATAATAAAATGCGTTAGGAATTGGGCCTCGACTGCAGTACCGAAACGCAGAAATAATAATTAGAGTTACAATATCGAAGTAAAAATAGTTTAAGTGAGACACTATAACCATATCGAACAGTGTACTTAAGGTATACGAAATCATCATAATACCAGAAAGGTACATTGTATTTTTATAGGGACTGTTTATGCTTGCTGACAAATTATAAAGAAATGCAATTACAAAGAACCATGTAATAAAAATACCTACATAATCTCTAATCGCTACCAGATCCCACAGTATGTCAGCCATCATGCCCCTTTATAAATTTATTATTTCGCAACCACCCTTTTAGTTTATACAAACCTAAAAAATCTTTGTTTATAAAAAATATAGCTACCATTATGAAATCAGCAGCGTTAACCCCTATTGCGTAAGCATTCCAAAGCCACCAGTAGCTTGTATTATTTGATATATAGATGTCGTAATGCATGAGAAAATGCAGAGTTGAGTTTATAGCTAAACCAGTAATAATATATAGATAGGTAATACCACCATGCCATAGCCACCTAAGGAAAATAATAACTAGGAGAGTTAAAGTATCGGAAAACAAAAAATCGAGATAAGTTACCGTATCAAGATTTGTAAATATACTAAATGAATATGAAATACTCATAACTAAAGACAAATACACTCTTTCTTTATTAGGCTTATTAATCGAATGAGCAAGGGAGTATAAAAATGCCATAAGGAATCCCCATTGTACAAATGCACCTATGTACAATGACACTGTTGGACTTACCAAAAGTTCACCCATTATTTTACGACTTTTTCAAGTTTAATTTGAAGGCTTTTAAATGTAGCATCTGTATAATGTTCCTATTGAGTACTAATGAAAGCATCATTAGAGTATCTATAGAGTTAACACCTATCGAATAAAAACTCCAATACCACCAAGGCTCAATATTATATAAGACATATAGATCATAGTGCAGTATTAAGGTAAGTACTGCATTTATCGTTAACGAAATTATTATGAAGTGAAAAGCTGCAGAACGTTGGAGCACTTTGAAGTACTGTAAAGTTAACAAAGCTAAAATAGTAACAAAATCGTAGAGCATCGAGTTTAAATATAAACCTTCTAATAAGTCTATATAACCACTAAAAACATATGAGCAGAGAATAAGCGCAGATAAATAAACAGGAGACTTATTTTCTTTATTTATCGTAGAGGTCAAACAATACAGAAAGGCCATTAAAAAGCCCCACTGAGTGAAGGCTTTTACATAAACCATGAAGGGTTCAGTAACGTACATTTGAGCTAGGTTACTTTGTTGGTATCGTTAGACTTGAAGTAGCTGAGGGTTTTGTTCTTTAACTTATGAAGCCCTAAAAAGTCTCTATCTACTATTAATGATACAACCATTAATATATCGATAATATTTATAGTGAACTGATAGAGGCTCCAAAACCACCAAGGTTCGAGGTTCTCATAAAAATAAACATCTAAGTACATCAAAATAAAAAAGGTAGTGTTAATAAAAAGGCCGATTAATAAGTACAAAAAAGAGGGAGTCGTTTTCTTTATCACAAAAAATAGAGTTGTAAGAAAAGAGATTGTGACTATGTCGTGTAAAGCCCAGTCAAGATAGGTTGTTTGATAATAGGAAAGCCAAGTATAAAAATAATCTGTCGCAGTATACGATACCATCATAACGAATGAACTGAGTAATAAAGTCGTCTTTCTTTTAACGCCTAGGCTATATACAAAAATATTGAAAAAGAAGGCCATTAAAAAAGCCCACATAACAAAAGCTGATAATGAAAAAAGACCAAAGAACTCAGTTAAAAACATTCAATACCTTACATTTATTTAGGTTTCTGGCCTGAAAGAATAGAACCACCACCACGCTGCAATTCATTACTCGCAGCAGTCATCGCTTCTTGTGAGAAGCTTACTGTATCAGATTGCAGGGTTTTAGGGCTAGCAGTTTGTTCCATTGCAGGCTTTAATTGTTGTGTTTTGTTGTATGCTTGCATTTGTAATTGGCTATTAGCTGAAACTTGCATGTGATTGATCCTTGTAAAAGTTTTATTTATATTTGGTGCAACTTTTAACCACATTATTATGTAGATAAATGCATTACCTGTTTTAAGCAGTGATAGCTATTTTGCTATCTACCTTATAGTTAGCAATACATGCGCCAACTTTTTTTGACGCATTAAAATTCACTCAAAAAATATAATCAAACTAAACAGCTCCGACCAGTTTACTGCAAATATAAAAAAACGCACAGGGATAACCGTACGTTTTTTGTATCCAGGGAGTTTAAGCTACGTATTTACACGGGATCTCCGCACGTGTACTTAGCTTCAAAATATATTCCATTGCTACTTCGTCACAATTTTCTTTACGAAGGCAAAGTTCACAATCTTTCATTACTTTTTCAGGCAAAGAGTCTTTGCTACAAAAAGTAAAACGTTGTTGTTCAAAAAAATCGGGGACACGGGTCAATACAATAACTCGGTTAAGTGCCAATTTTTTGGCTTTAGTAAGTAGGTGCTCTACAAGCTGTCGACCCTGCCCCGTCACTTTACTTTTTGGGTCTATACCCAATGAGCGTATTTCAGCAAGGCCGGTATCGTAAATGTATAACGATGCACAACCTGACACTTTTCCATTTATTTCAGTAACTGCAAACTCGTTAATAGAGTGCACCATATCGCTTTTTGCACGCGGTAGGTTTTCGCCTACCGTTGCCCAATGCTGTATAAGTGTTGCAATTGCCTCTACATCATCTAAATTTGCATCACGTACCGTTATTTGCTGTTTTTTTTTGGCTTCTTTAACAGCATTAGTTACTTGCTCAATAGACGTCCCACCAAGCGCTTGACGCGCTTTTATACACGCATCAATTTCAAGTACTGGGTAAACATCATCTTCAAATACAGTGTTTACTGATTTGTACTGCTCAAGTGATAGCTCCTCAAGCGTTTTACCTTCGCTAATCGCAAGCTGTACAAGTACACCCACAATGTGATGCCCTTCTCTAAATGGCACACCTTTAGCAACTAAGTAATCAGCAAGCTCGGTGGCATTAGCGTGGCCGCCTTTTGCCGCTGCTAACGTTTTATCACCATTTACTTTTACGCCTTTAATACATGCTTGCGCCATATGAATACATGCAAGCCATGTTGGCATAGCGTCAAACAGGCCTTCTTTGTCTTCTTGCATATCTTTATTGTATGCAAGTGGCAGCGCCTTTAGTGTCATCATCATAGCGCTAAATGCACCAAATACACGTCCAGTTTTACCGCGAATAAGCTCAAGTGCATCAGGATTTTTTTTCTGAGGCATGAGCGATGAGCCTGACGTGACGTTATCAGCAAGCTCTATAAATCCGGCTTCACCTGAATTATAAAAAATCAAATCTTCAGACATACGAGATAAGTGAATCATCGAAATAGACGCACAACTTAAAAGATCTAACACGAAGTCACGATCAGATACGCCATCAAGGCTATTTTTTGTAGCCGCTGTAAAACCTAATCCGTGGGCTAATGCTTGGCGATCAATCGGATAAGCTGTACCTGCTAATGCACCACTGCCTAATGGGCAAAAATTCATGCGCGCTTTAGCATCTTGCAGGCGGCTTTCATCGCGCTCTAGCATTTCTACATACGCCATACACCAGTGGCTAAACAATACTGGTTGTGCGCGCTGTAAATGCGTGTAACCTGGCAATATTGTGCCAAGCTCTCGTTCTGCAAGCGCTACAAATTCGCCTTTTAGCTGTGCAATGGCATCTAATAAATGATCGGCTGTATCACGGCACCATAGTCTAAAATCGGTGGCAACTTGGTCATTACGGCTTCGGCCTGTATGTAATTTTTTAGCTAAATCACCTACTTTTTCAATTAGAGCAGCTTCAACGTGTGAATGAATATCTTCTGCACCTGAAGTAGCAACTGATTGTGGATCAGCTTTAACTTCTTCAAGTAGCTCATTTAATGCAGCAACTAATTTTGTATGCTCATCACTTGAAAGTACATTTACCTGTTCAAGTGCACCTGCCCATGCCACAGAGCCAATAATATCTTGCTCTGCTAACTGGTAGTCAAAGGGAAGAGAGTCGTTAAATTGCTTAAACGCCTCATCTGGACCCGTAGAAAAACGTCCGCCCCATAATGCCATGAAATCTCTCCAAACCCTGTAATGCCCCTTTTATAAGGGGCTATTAAATAATTTACTTTTTAGCCAATGCTGAAATTCTGCTTGAAAGCGAGAATAAACGAATAAAGCCTTCAGCGTGTGACTGGTCATACACATCATCTTCACCAAATGTAGCAAATGCTTCGCTGTATAAGCTATTTGGTGATTGCTTTTGAACCGCAGTTACTTGGCCTTTATAAAGCTTAAGTACCACTTCACCTGTTGCCACTTTAGAAAGTGCTTCTGCACCGGCTAAAATAGAATCTTTAAGTGGTGTAAACCAACGTCCGTCGTATACTAAATGTGAAAATTCACCGCCTAGTACTTCTTTCCATTTACGGCTTGCTTTATCAAGCACTAGCTCGTCAATGGCTTGAAGCGCAGCCATAATTACTGTGCCACCTGGTGTTTCATAACAACCGCGTGACTTCATACCTACTAAACGGTTTTCTACAATATCAACACGTCCAACGCCATGAGGTGATGCAATATCGTTTAATTTAACTAAACAGTCATATGGTTTAAGTTCTTCGCCATTTACAGCAACCACTTCGCCTTCAACAACTTTTAAAGTTACTAGTTCTGATTTATCTGGTGCTTGCTCTGGAGAGTTAGTCCAAGTCCATACTTGCTCAGTTGGTTGACACCATGGATCTTCAAGCTCACCACCTTCGTGCGAAATATGCCAAGCGTTAGCATCACGGCTATAAATTTTTGTAGCAGATGCTGAACACGGAATGTCACGCTCTGCTAAGTAATCAAGTAATGATTCTCGACTCGATAAGTCCCACTCACGCCATGGCGCAATTACTTTTAAATCTGGAGCAAGGGCTGCAAAACATGATTCAAAACGAACTTGGTCATTACCTTTACCAGTACAACCATGAGAAAGTGCATCAGCACCTACTTTACGTGCAATTTCAACTTGTGCTTTAGCAATAATAGGACGCGCCATAGACGTACCTAGTAAATAAGTACCTTCGTAAATCGAGCCCGTTTTAAGTGTTGGATAAATGTAATCACTTACCATTTCATCTTTTAAATCAACTACGTAACATTCTGAAGCACCTGAAGCGATTGCTTTAGCTTCTACGCCTTCAAGTTCTTCTGCGCCTTGACCTACATCCGCTACAAACGCAACAACTTCACAACCGTAGTTTTCTTTTAACCATGGCACGATAGCCGATGTATCAAGACCACCTGAATAGGCTAAAACGACTTTTTTAATTGAACTCATAGGTGTTCCTTAACAAAATTTGGATTTAGTAATGTAACTAGCAAAGCATTTTGCGCGTGCATGCGATTCTCTGCTTGTTGAATAATTTTCGATGCTGGACCATCCATTACCTCAGAGGTAATTTCAAATTCACGGTGTGCCGGTTGGCAATGTAATACCGTAGTTGCACCTGTTTGATCTAGCAATGCCTGATTTAATTGATAAGGCATATATTTTTCTTTAACTTGCTCAAGTGGTGTTGTATCACCCATTGATACCCATGTATCTGCATATACAACGTTTGCACCCACAGCCGCTTCAACACGGTCACTTACCATCACTGAGGCGCCATTCATTGCTGCTATTTGCTCAGCCTTTTTAAGAATTTGCGAATCAGGCGAGCTGCCTTTTGGCGTTACAGCAACAAAATCAGTGCCAAGCGTTGCCGCTAAAAGCATTAATGAATGAGTTACATTGTTGCCCTCACCTAAGTAAGCCACTTTAAGCTCGCTCACATCGCCGTGAACTTCTTGAAGCGTTAAAAAATCAGCAAGAGCTTGGCATGGGTGGTATAAGTCACACAAACTATTTACTACCGGTACTGATGCGTATTCACCTAATGTAGTTAATGTGCTGTGCTGATTTACGCGTGCAACAATACCATCAGCCCAAGTAGAAATATTAAGTGCGAAATCTTTAATTGATTCACGTGCACCCATAGCGCCATTTTGCTGATCTAAATAAACTGCATGGCCACCAAGACGGTTAATACCTATATCAAACGATAAGCGAGTACGTAAACTTTGTTTTTCAAACAATGTTACGATTGATTTTCCCGCTAATACATTGCTGTATTTTTCTGGTTTTGCTTTTATATCTTGCGCTAACTTTAATAAATTAAGTGCGCCTTCTTGGTCTAACTCTAAACCCGTTAAAAAATTCTCAAACATAATAAACCTATGGTGTAATCTTAGTTCCGACATGCTCGCCTTGTAGCAGAGCAGTTAAATTTTCTGGCTTTTGCCAGCTGGAAATATACACACCGCGTCGTAAATGTTGGGCAGCGTGAAGGCTGGTCTTAACTTTGACCTCCATCCCGCCCACAATTACTCCATTTGTAATTAAAGTATCAATGTGTTTTGTGTCAAGTTGATGTAACGGCTGTTTATTTTCGTCAAGCACTGCTTCAACATCCGTCATAAAAATAAGCTCAGCATTTAAGTTACTAGCAATAGCCCCTGCTGCTTCATCTGCATTTACGTTGTACCAAAGCCCTTGCTCATCAAAGCCTATAGAGCTAACAATGGGTAGGCGACCGATTTTAAGTAAATCATTAACAATAGAATCGTCGTTGCTTTTACATTTACCCACTAAGCAAAGCGCTTTTAGCTTTTGAGTGGCAGTAACACCTGCCTCAAAAAGACTTAAGCCGACAGGCTTGTGCCCAGCACTAATAGCTTGAGTCATTAATTGTTTATTAGCGCAACCTGCGAGTGCTCCGACTATATAAGGCATTTGCTCTGCTGGGCTAATACGTAATCCTTGGTGTTTAGCACTGGCAAAACCCGCTTGTTTTAACCATGTATCAACTAAAGCGCCACCGCCATGTACAATCACAAACTCATCATTTGTTTGCTCATTTAATACATCAAACAACGCTTTTGCTGCATTTTCTGTATTAAGTACTGCACCACCTAGTTTAATTACCCACGTTTTTTTACTCATTTAAAACGCTCCTTTTAAACCAGTGGTATGATCTAAATTCATAGAAATATTAATACACTGCAAAGCTTGTCCAGCAGCGCCTTTTAATAAGTTATCAATAGCAGACATCACAATTAACTGCGTTCCTTGTTGCTGCCAGCCAATATCAACAAATGGCTGCTTAGCTACACCTTTAATTGAAGGTACTTTATCGCCTAATAAGCGAATTAATGGCTCGCTCGAAAGTACTTGATAAGCCGATGCAACGTTTTCCTTGGTAACGCCTGGCTTAAGCTGTACATAAATAGTTTCTAAAATACCGCGCGGAAAATTACCTAGATGCGGTGTAAACAACACTTTGTGGCCAAGGTGTTGTTCAATTTCAGGGCCGTGGCGATGGTTAAACAAACCATAAGGTGCAAACGACACTTCACAAAAATGTGTTCCTACACTGGCTTTACGCCCTGCGCCTGTAACGCCCGAAACCGCATTAATAATAATACTTTCGCTGCTCAATAAGCCTGCTTGCTTAAGCGGTTTTAGCGCATTAAGCGCTGCTGTTGGGTAACAGCCTGCAACAGCAATTAGCTTTGCATTAGCGATAGCATCATGGTTCCACTCAGCTAGACCGTAAGCCGCTTCATTTAAAAGCTCTGGATGTTGATGTTCAAAACCATAGTAAGTAACGTAGTCGTCATTGCTTGCTAAACGATAGCCACCAGATAAATCAAATACCTTTTTACCCATAGCTAAAAATTGCGGCGCTAGATCAACACTTACTTTGTGATCGGTACATAAGCATACGTAATCAGCATCACTTTGAATGTCATCAAAAGCTGATACGCTAAGAGGAAGTAAAGGGCAGTCTAGTAAGCCAAGGTGCTCCGGGTATAAATCACTTAGCAATTTATTTTTATCTAAGCTACCCTCTGATACATAACAGCCTGTTAAAGTTAAGTTTGGATGCTTAGCAACTAAACTTGCTAACTCTGCGCCGCTGTATCCGCTTGCGCCAATAATCACTACATTCATTTGTTACTCGTTATCTTAAAATTAATTACTACTTATCTATAATGTTCGCTTAAACTAGCTTAGACGCTAATTAAGTCTTTTTTATTAATGAATTTTGATTATCGTCGCATTATTTTCATGGTGTTACTTTTAATATATTTATGCTTAAAAAGTGAATTGATATTCATCATAAATACTTTTATATTGTTATGCAATTAAATTGAATAATAATTTTGGATTTTTTTATGCCTTTGCCTTCGTTTATTTCCATGTACCAACAATTGATTGCAGCCCCTTCTATTAGTGCTATTGAAGACAACCTGTGTATGAGCAATAAAAACGTAATCGAACTCCTAGCCAGTTGGTGCGAAACAATCGGTTTTACGTGTGAAATTATAGAATTAGAAGGAGGTAAAGGGCGCTATAATTTATTAGCAAAACGCGGAGAAGGTGATGGCGGATTAATGCTAGCTGGTCATACCGACACAGTGCCTTTTGATGACAGTCGTTGGAATCATAATCCATTTAAACTTACCGAACTCGATAACAAATTGTATGGGCTAGGAAGTATTGATATGAAAGGCTTTTTTGCTTTTGTATTACAAGCGATTAGTGAACTTGATGAAAAGCAGCAAACTCAGCCTATTTTAATCCTTGCCACCGCTGACGAAGAAACAACGATGGCTGGTGCACAACAAATATGTAAGCACCCGAATTTAAAACCTGCGCGTTGTATAATAGGCGAACCTACTGATATGACGCCAGTATTTATGCACAAAGGCCATATGAGTACAGCAATAAGAGTAGTTGGTCGCTCTGGGCATAGCTCCGATCCCGAACGTGGTCTTAACGCCATTGAAGTAATGCATAAAGTGATTACAAAATTGATGATCTTAAAAGAACATTTAAAGCATAAGTATTCAATAAACCACTTCGAAATCCCTTATCCAACATTAAACTTAGGTAATATTCATGGCGGCGATAACGCGAATAGAATTTGTGGTTGCTGTGAAATGCATATAGATATGCGCCCATTACCAGGTTTAAGTGTACAAGAACTACAAGCATTAGTATTCGATGCAACGAAAGAGATAAATCAGCAATACCCAAATGCGGTGAGCGTTATTGATTTACATGAACCAATACCGGCATTTAGTGGTAGCACCGACAGTGCTTTAGTAAAAATGGCTGAAAAAATAGCGGGGCAAAAAGCGGTCGCAGTAAATTACTGCACTGAAGCGCCGTTTATCCAGCAACTCGGTTGTGAAACGATTGTAATGGGCCCAGGCTCAATTAACCAAGCACACCAGCCTGATGAATTTTTAGCGATGGAAAAAATAAAACCATCACAACAAATAATCACTGATCTTATAAAAGCAAATTGCTTTAGCTAATAAGATTACAATAAAGGCGCCAATTGGCTGTCTCTTATACACAAATCCCTGCTAAGAAATTAGCGGGGATTTTTT
>NZ_WTKZ01000086.1:0-10880 GCF_011378805.1 Pseudoalteromonas sp. Z9A6 | reverse complement strand
CTGAAGGCCAACGTGTACAGTTTACTGTTACACAAGGTCAAAAAGGCCCTCAAGCCGAGAACATTGTTAGCATCTAATTGCTACACAATTTAGTGGGTTAGAGATAACCCATTAATATATTTACCTTTATAATTTTTTAATCAAATATCTTCAAAATCCCCTTCTATACATATTTTCCAAGCGCAATCTCATTTGTATCCGCAACTCATTAATTAGTGCATTTTTAAACACATTTACTACTATCTCTCTTGAGCGAAAGCTTTGTATTGCCTACAATAGCGCATACTTCATTCAATATAGAATATGACCATGAACGACACTACCGCAAAACCTGCTTTACCAGATCGCCTTTCTATTAATCCACGCAGCCCACATCATGTGGAAGAAGTTTTTGAACACGATATTGGTATCACGTTCAACGGCAAAGAGCGTTTTGATGTTGAAGAGTACTGCATCAGCGAAGGTTGGATAAAGTTTGCATCTCCAAAAGGGCTTGATCGTCGCGGTCAACCACTTTTACTTACAAGAAAAGGCACTGTTGAAGCCTTTTATAAGTAAGCTAATACTACTTACTAAAAAAGCGACACCATATTGGGTAGTCGCTTTTTTTGTGCCTTTTTAATAGGTTGAGCTTTTTTCATGCCCAACCTGATGAAGTTTCATTATGATTTTTTAAAAAATATGTTTGAATAGCGCCATATTATTTAGACATATAGAAGTCCATAAGTGAAAAAGGTAACAATTTTAGATGGCGGCATGGGACGTGAACTTAAGCGCATTGGCGCACCGTTCTCACAGCCACTTTGGAGTGCACAAGCACTTATAGAAGCCCCACACTTTGTAGCACGAGCTCATCAAGGCTTTATAGATGCAGGCGCTGAAATAATTACGGTTAACAGTTATGCCTGTGTGCCCTTTCATTTAGGTGAAGAACGCTACGAAAGCCAAGGCGCGTTACTCGCAGAGCAAGCGGCGCTTATTGCTAAAGAAGTAGCTCAAAATGCTAAACAAAGTGTATTAGTTGCAGGGTCATTACCCCCTGCATTTGGTTCATATCGCCCCGATTTATTTGAAAGTAAACGTGCTTTTACTATTTTAAATACCTTATACAATGCACAAAATCTCCATGTAGACCTCTGGCTTGGCGAAACAATATCGAGTATTGAAGAAGCACAAGTAATGGCAAGCGTACTTAAAGGCTCAACTAAGCCATGTTATTACGCATTTACCCTAAGTGATGAAGTAACTGAGCAGGCAACGCTGCGTTCAGGAGAGCTGGTAACCGATGCCATAACCGCACTACTTGAGCAGCAAAACATTGCAGGTATTTTCTTTAATTGCTCTATCCCTGAAGTTATTGAGCAAGCACTGCGTGATACTAACAACGTATTAATTAAGCAAAATAAAAAAGTATCGTTAGGCGCATTTGCTAACAGCTTTACTCCTATTTCAAGTGCTCACAAAGCAAATGAAGCAGTGCAAGACTACCGTGATTTATCTCCTAACGAGTATCTTGAGTTTGCAAAACAATGGCATAGCCTTGGCGCAAATATTATTGGTGGTTGCTGCGGAATTAATCCAAGCCATATCGAAGCACTCGTACAATGGAGAAACGCCATTGAAAAACCTTAACTTTGAGCTGGCTATTCCTGCAATTACATTAGTAATTACCTTATTAGTTATCTCAACTTTATATCCAGAGCAGTCACAATTATTAGCAAGCAACGCTATGCATTTTGTAACAGGCTGGTTTGGTTGGTTAGTAGAACTTGTGAGCTTGGCTTTAGTTGGTTTTTTATTTTGGTTAGCTTTTTCAAAGTACGGATCTATTAGGTTAGGTGAAGAAAAAAAAGAGCACTCTAACTTTTCGTACGGCGGTATGATTTTTACCGCAGGTGTAGGTGCTTCTCTTATATATTGGGGAATTGGTGAGCCTATGTATTATTTGCAATCGCCACCACTTTTTGCCGAACCAAATAGCTACGCAGCAGCAGCTTGGTCTGTTACTTATTCTATTTTTCATTGGGGCGTGACTGGCTGGGCCATTTACTGCTTTCCGGCAATCCCGTTTGCGTACGCGTTTTACGTACAAAAAAAGCGTACTTTAAAGCTCTCTACCCTTTGCGAACCTGTAGTAGGCAGCAATCCTATTATTGCTAAAGCAATCGATTTACTTGCAATTTTTGGCACCCTCGCAGCTTTTGCAAGCTCGCTAGCACTTACTGTATCTTTATTAAGTACTGGCGTTTCTGCATTATTAGGAATTAAAAACAGCTTATTACTCCAAGGCAGTATTATTTTATTATTTGTTTTAATGCTTGTTGCGGTAATGCTTGTTGGCTTTAAAAAAGGCATTAGTAAAGTGTCCGACTATACGGTTGTAGCAGCAATATGCTTTGCCTTATTTGTATTACTTGTGGCTGACTCTCAGTTTATTTTAAATAACTTTACCGACTCAATAGGTGTCATGCTCGATAACTTTTTTAGAATGTCACTTTGGACCGACCCAGTTCAAAAAAGTGGTTTTTCGCAATCGTGGACTCAATACTATTGGTTTTGGTACTACGCTTATTTAATTATGATGGGGCTTTTTATTACCCGCATTTCGCGTGGACGTACTATTAAAGAAGTTATTTTGTACACTATTTCGATGGGTTCACTCGGCTGTGCATTCTTTATATCAATCTTTGGTGGTTATGCAGTATGGGCACAATTAATTGGTGGCTTACCTGTTCAACAATGGATGAGCGAAGGCGGTTTAACGTTTGCAGTAGTTTCACTAATTCAAACTCTACCATCGGGTAATATTGGCTTAGTATTATTTTTGATTATTCAATTTTTTTTAATGCTAACGACTATGTCAAGCGCAAGCGTTGCCACCGCTATGTTGACAACTAATAAACTAGAACTAAATGGCGACCCCGATCATAAAGTTAAGCTTCTATGGGCTGGTGCAATTGCTCTCATTAGTTTTAGCGTATTTTTATGCGGTGGTGGAATAGATACTATTAAGTCACTCTGCGTTGTAGCAGGCCTACCAATGATGTTTATTTACATGATTTTAGTAAAGCAATTAATGATGCAGCTAAAGGGTGTGAATCAAATAAAAACACTTGATCAGTATGAAAGTATAAATTCCGAAACAGTTAAAGTGAATTAGTAACATTTTAAGGCCTCATATTATGAGGCCTTATTTACTATTACTGAGCATGTTACTACAGCATGAAAGAGGTCGCCTTTTAAAACAAAGAAGCCTTAGTATTTAAAATAAATCAGTATTAATTTAGCCGACGTAGCCATACCACCAGCAACAACTAAGCGTTAAACCATTTGATCCAATTTGCTACCTGAACACGGGCATTTTTCGTCATTTTGCTTAAGGCATTGCTGATAATTAAACCAATGGGCCACAGCAATAAAAGCCGAGCCTATTAAAGTTAGCGCTTTTTCGGCTATTTCATGCCCTAATAATACTGCGCATATCATAAAGGCTAGCCCTATAACGCCGCAGGCCATATAACGCATAAGTTTATGTTTTTTACAGCCTAAACTCAATGCCAACAAACTGGTTGGCATTACCGCCGTAAGAATCCATAAATGAAATTGCTCACTATCTATTTGCATTACAGCAAAGCTTGGTAATAACGCTAAAATAACCGGGGTTGCAAAACAATGCACTGTGCACATTACCGATAACCCTATTGCCATACGATCCATAACACTTTGACTCGACTTCATTATTTCCTCTACTAAATCAGTGTCTCCACTCAAAAACGTTACTTTTAAGGAGACATTTTAATAACATCAGTTAATTGCTGTTGATATACTATAACATTACTCGCATAATTGATATAATATAACATCCAACAAGGTAGTCAAATGAAACGTGAATCACAATTAGCTGTTCTCATCGCAGCTTTATTGCCGGCTAGTGTGCTTGCATCCACAATAGAAGGCGTTGTTTTAAACAACAAAGGTAAAGCAGTTAGCAATGCAACGGTAGAAGTTGAAGGCTCAGACCTTAAAGTAACCACCGATGAAAACGGTAAATTTTTTATAACCGAGCTAAAAAATGGCTTAAAAGAGCTTCACGTTGTAGCCCCTGGTTATGCGCATCTTCATCGCGATATAACAATAACTAATGATGAAAACCAATCGGTTACTTTTAATTTAAAGCGCTCGCCTATTGAAGTTATTGATATTGAAGCGACCCCTATTCATATGTCGGCAATGGAATCTGCATCGCCTGTTAGTGTTTTATCTGGCGAACAACTAAGACGACAACAAGCTGCAACCCTTGGCGACAGCCTTGAAAAACTCCCAGGCGTTAATACAAATTTTCACGGTAAAGTAGCCAGCACACCTATTATTCGTGGTTTAAGCGGCCCTCGCGTACTTATTACTCAAAATGGCCTTGATGTAAGTGATGTTTCGCGCGTTGGCCCCGATCACTCTGTTGCATCGGAGGCGTCTACCGCACAACAAATTGAAGTATTACGCGGCCCTGCAACGCTGTTTTATGGCAGTGGCGCAATTGGTGGTGTGGTTAATGTAGTAGATAACCGCGTACCCACCGACAGCACCACGCGTGGTGAATGGAACCTAGAACATAACTCGGTAGATAACCAAAAAGTGGCCTCGTTTAATGCCACCACAGGCACAGACTCGGTGGCTTTTTACGCCGATGCATTTTGGCGTGAGGCCGATGACTACGGGGTACCTGTAGCTGCCGATATACATAGCGACGGTGAAGGCCATAGTAGCGATTACAAAGTTGAAAACAGTAATGAAGAGTCTGACGATTTTACTGTTGGCGCTAGCTATTTAATGGATAACGGCTTTATTGGCTTAGCAGTAGAGCAATTTAATCGTCAATACGGTATTCCTGGTCATACGCACGGCGAGGAAGAAGAGGAAGAACACAACGACGAAGAAGAAAGCGTATTTGCTGATTTAGAACAAACTAAAGTGCAATTATTAGGTGAGTACAACCTAGATAATAAATGGCTAAACAAAATAAATCTCCGCGCTGGCCATACCGACTACGAACACGCTGAAATTGAGAGCGGCGCTGTTGGCACTACCTTTAAAAACGAAACCAACGAATTACGCATAGACCTACTGCATAACCAATTTAACGAATGGAATGGCGGTATTAGCTTTCATTACAAGCAAAGCGATGTTGAAGCACAAGGTGAAGAGGCCTTTACTCCTCCATCAGAGACCGAAAGCTTTGCTGTAGCGTTAATGGAAGAAAGGCACTTTGGTGATTTTTTAGTGCAGGTAGGTGCGCGTATTGAGCGAGTAACAATTGAAGCAGGCGACGTATTACTGCCAAATATTGACGCTCACGCACACGATGAAGCAGAAGAAGCCGACGAGCATGATCATGACCACGAAGAAAGCGCAGAAACCACTCGCGTATTTGATGTAGAGCATGAATTTACGCCAGTCAGTTTATCGGCAGGGGTAGTATGGAATTTTACATCTAACTATAACTTAGGGCTTTCGGTATCGCGCTCTGAACGTGCACCTTCTGCCTCTGAGTTGTTATCGTTTGGGCCGCATATTGGCACTGGCACTTACGAAGTAGGCGCACTATTTGATTTAGATGAAGATGGCCATTTGGGTTTATCTGAACAAGCAATTGACCTGGAAACAGCCAATAATATCGATTTAACCCTACGTAAAACTCAAGGCGATGTTGGCTTTATTTTAAATGCCTTTTACAACCAAGTAGATAACTATTATTACCAAATAGACACCGGTTTATTCGCCGAAAGTGGACACGACCATGGCGATGAAGAAGAAGGCGTTGACGAGCACGACCATTCATCAGAGCTACCCGTTTATTTATTTAAAACAGATGATGTAGTTTTACATGGTTTTGAAGCGCAAATTGCGTGGCAACTAACTAACGAGTTTAAGCTAGATGTATTCTCTGACTACGTTCGTGCACGCCTTAAAGACGGCGGCGATTTACCCCGTACACCACCGCTTCGTTTTGGCAGCGAACTAAGCTATCAAACAGATAAACTCAGTGCGCATATTCACGTAACTCGTTATCAAGAGCAAGACCGCACAGCCCCACAAGAAACAGCCACAGACGGTTACACCTTAGTTGATGCGAGCATCTCTTACGACCTTTCAGTGTTAAACCAAGATATGTCTGTGTACCTACGAGGCACTAACTTAACAGATACAGAAGCTCGCGTGCACAGTTCGTTTGTAAAGGATATAGCGCCACGTCCAGGACGTAGTTTTGCGCTAGGTATTCGCGGTTATTTTTAAGCGTTAAAAAATTATAATTAAAGGAAATAAACATGAAAAAACTATATCAATTAAAGCTTATTGCACTCGCTATTAGCGCTACATTTATTACGGCCTGTGGCGATGCAGAAACCAACATTGTGGAAAAAGATCCTATTGTTGTAGAAGACGAGCACGATCATGATGATGATCACGACCATGACGACGGCTATACCATACACTCACTTGGCAGGCTTGCCGTTCTGGCAGGTGACAGTAACGAAGCTAGCTTTTTTGATTTAGATAACAACGAATTACTTGATACATTTACACTAAACAATGACTCAAACACGTTATCTGCATCACCAGGCTTTCGTTATGCTGTTATTGCTAATCGTACTCAAGATTACCTAGGGTTTATAGACGGCGGTATGTGGCGCGAAGATCACGCAGAGCACTTGCATGATTATGAGCAAGGCCCTGCGTTTAGCAGCTACGAACTAACAAGTGGTAGTCGCCCTACACACTTAATAACTCACGACGGGCAATTAGCAATATTTTACGATGGCGATGCAGAAACCGGTACGCCTGCCTCAGTAGAAGTGCTAACCGATAACGATATTACCAATACAACAACTACATTAACGGGCATTAACTGCGACATTAACATGCATGGAGTAGCTGAGCCTCGCGGCGAGCATTTACTCTCAACCATTCGCCGCGACGATGCAAGTAATACATCTAATGCCAAAGTACTTCCCGATCAAGTGGGTGTTTATCATCTTCACGATGGTAATTACGAACTAGAGCAAACGTTAGAAATAACCTGCCCCGATTTACACGGCGCAGCACAAAATCACGATTATGTTGTATTTGGTTGTGGTGATGGTGTATTGATTGCCCATCAGCAAGATGATGTATACAGCGCTCAAAAAGTTGTAAATATAGATGCCGTAGGCGATCAGCGCATTGGTACTTTGTACGGCCATAAAAACAACGACACAATTTTTGGTATTGCCGCAGGGCATGATGGCAGTGGCTCAGTATTACTGAGTATTCATTCTGAAAATGCCGAAATGGAAGAAGTAGAATGGCAACTTGCTGATGGCGCAAGTGCTGTATCTTATTCTTTTTCAGCCAGTGGCGAGCACTTTTTAATATTAGACAGCTTAGGCTTTTTAAATGTATTTAGCGCACACGACCATGATGGCGAAATGCATTGGGAGCTTGAAGGCCAAGTTGATATTACTCAAGCAGACGTAACCACAATGCCCGAAGGAATGAGCTTTAGTATGACAGTGGCGCAAAGTGGTCAGTTTGCTTATATTGCCGACCCAATTACTCAACACATAGTGCAAGTGCACCTAGAAGACCTAGAAATTGAAAGTGAGCTAGAGCTTACTTTTGCTCCTAGTGCAATTACTTGGTTGGGTATTGCGCAAGATGAAGGTCACGACCATTAAATTAAAACTAACGCTTTAAGTTAAAGCCACAAAACAAAAAACCCGTAATTAAGTTTACTAATTACGGGTTTTTACAGCTATTTATTTAGCTCTATTGTTACTTACGGCGCCAGCCACTCCATACATCATCTATATCATCGGCTTTATTTTTTTTCTTTTTCTTACCAGAGCCTTCTGGCTTTGCCATCGGCTTTTCATTTTTAAGCGCCTCGGCAGCATCAAGATTAGCTTGGTTAACGGCAAAGCCAGCTATTTCCTCACGTTCAAGACGTAGTTTGTTTTTCTTCTCGATTATTTTAAAGTGATGAAAATCTTCATAATCAACCAATGAAAGTGCTAAGCCTACTTCACCAGCACGGCCGCTTCGACCAATACGGTGCATATAATCAGAAGGGCTGCGTGGTAGGTTAAAGTTTATTACCACTGGTAGCTTTTCAATATCCAAACCACGCGCAGCAATATCAGTTGCAATTAGCACCTCTATTTCGCCGGCTTTAAATTTTTCTATTACACGAGTACGCTCACTTTGGCCTTTATCACCATGGAAAACTTGTGCATTAACACCGCGCTTTTCAAGTTTACTAGCCAAGTGCTCACAGTCTTTTTTAGCGTTCACAAAAATCAGCACTTGGCGCCATTTATGCGTTTTAATTAAATGTGCTAAAACCGTGGTTTTTTCGCCTTTATTTACCGTAAACACGCGTTGAACAAGTGTGCTTTCATCTTTATTTTGTACTTGTATTTCAACTGGGTCGTTTAAAAGCTCTTGCGTTAATAGCTTAACTTGCTCAGGGAAAGTTGCTGAAAACAACATGGTTTGTTTTTTAGCAGGCATTAACGCTAAAAGATCAGCCAGCTCTTCGGTAAAGCCAAGGCTTAGCATGCGGTCGGCTTCATCAAGCACAAGTGTAGTTACATTATCGAGCTTAATCGCGTTACTTGAGATTAAATCGAGCAAACGCCCAGGCGTTGCAACAATAATATCGGCGCCACCACGCAGTGCCTGCATTTGTGTATTAACCGACACACCACCAAATACCGCCACCGTTTTAATTGCGCCATTAAAATTAGCAGAATACGATTTAACACTATCAGCCACCTGCGTTGCCAGCTCGCGTGTAGGTACCAAAATAAGCCCTGTTACAAAGTTACCTTTGCTCGGCGCTTTATTAGCACCTTGCGCTAAAAATAGCGTTTGTAGCATAGGCAAAGCAAAGGTTGCTGTTTTACCTGAGCCAGTATTTGCCCCCGCAATTAAATCGCTACCAGCCAGTACACTTGGAATCGCCTTAGCTTGAATTGGCGTAGGTTGGCTGTATTCCAAATCGGTTAAACGAGCTTGTAGCTCTGGTATAAGGCCAAGATCGTTAAAGGTGCTAGGGCTTGTTGCTGAGGTCATGAATATTACGGGCTCATTGCTAAAAAAGTAGCCTGTAATTTTAGCGTATTTAGCACTTATTAAGTAGGGATTAGTGATTTATATATCAATACCAGGTTGTGGCTAGTAACTTGAGCACAAAAAGACTTACTTATAGAGTAGCTTTTACTCCCTCTGTTCGTATCTATCTTACACAGAGCATAAAAAGGATAATAGAGTTAAAGATACTCTTGATGTACATAGATCCTAGCAAATCTTGCTAAAGATTAACCCAAAACTAAATTTTTCGCATAATCCAGAGATGCTTTTCTCTGCTCTTTGTACCAATCATCAATTACTTTAGGATTATATGCTTCAGCTGAAACGGCCTTCACTAGTTTATAGCCAGTAGATGCACTTATAGATTTAATAGCTACATCTGCGACGAAATCTCTTGATCCACTATCATTTTCTTTTTTCATCTGAGTCTCCCGACGAATTTGAATTACCTTTATTATGTGCTTGGTAAGCTTCTGCCGCAGCCAAGTATATAGCAAAGACCTTTGCGACAGTACTTAAAAATTGTAAGTCTCGATTTTCATTAAACTGTTCAGCAATTGCACTTGTTAATACTAATACACCAAAAGGTTGTTCGCCATTATTAACATCACCATCATCATTACATCTAAGGATTGGTATAGAAATAAAACTGCGATATCTAGTGTTATCACCCAATATACCTGCATCTTTAGCTAACTCATTGCTTAATATAATATCTGGACATATTTTTATCTGTTTATGCAAGAACGCTAACCCAACATGTCCGTGGCCAGGCTTCCATGATCGATTTCTTCTCCGCAATCGATTGTCACAATCCCTAATAAGAACATTCAGGTTGTCACTCTTCTCATCGTATGAATATAATGCAACATTATATAAGCTAGGTGAGGTGTAACCGAATAATGCCTCTCTTTCGAGAATAAATGGACGGATCATTGAACCGAGATCCTTATTTACCAGCAAGTCATACTCTTCAATACTAAGGGTACATTGTTCAGCCTCTAACCGATTTATATTTCCTATCGCGTTATCAACTACATGGGCTAAAATATATAATGTAGTTCGCTGATTACTAAAGAGGTCAGAAAGCTCTCGATAAGCTTTTTTATACTTTGCCAATTCATCCCTAACTTCCTTCATATTTTTATCGTATTCAGTTTTAAGAGATATAGCTTCAGAATACAGTGTAAATTTACTATTATTTTGATGAACTAAATAAGAAACAGACAAGTGAATTAGTGCAAATATAATTATTAGCAGCCATATCGACCAAGATATTGAGTCATTAGTAGATAACCCATATATATACGAAATCCCTATTCCTATTAATATCGGAGCAACTAAAGTCGTCCATATATTAGAAAAAAGTAGAACATTACTTACAATTTTATCTGAGTAAAAATTATTCTGATTTGCCTTCGACATAAAGCTTTGCAAATGTTTAGTTTCATTTTTATCCATTAAAATACCCACTGACATACTGCTTAATTAAACTAAAGTAAACAGTAACATGTAAACTTCTCTTCGGGTAGACCTTGCTAGGGCTGCACTCAAATGAAAAAGGCGCATTAAGCGCCTTTTAATCTTTAATCGGTAATTACCAACCTTTTGATTTTACTCAACCGTAACCGATTTTGCTAAGTTACGTGGTTGGTCAACGTCTGTGCCTTTAATTACCGCTACGTAGTACGACAGTAACTGCAATGGCAGTGTGTAAACAATTGGCGCAATAATGTCGTCAGTGTGGTTTA
>NZ_WTKZ01000085.1:0-11247 GCF_011378805.1 Pseudoalteromonas sp. Z9A6 | reverse complement strand
TTGAATTACGAAAAAGAGGCCGCTGGATAAAGTGGGGATCCCTCAGCCCTGCTGGTTTGAGTGCCACATATTCACTTGGTACGACAATCTCTTCTGCGTAGCAGCCGTTCTGAGAAAGCCCCATCTGAGGGACAATACAAACCTCGTCCCCAAGGCGTAAATGATTTACCTCTTCCCCGACTTCAATGACTATCCCGGATGCTTCATAGCCGATTCGCGAAGGGAAGTCAGCCTTTTCTATATAGCTGCCTCGCCTAAACATGGCATCAGCACGATTGAGCCCAACAACTTTGACCGCAATGCGTACATCAGTAGCCTGCAAACTTGGACTCGCCAGCGAGTCAATAGTTAATACCTCGGGGCCACCTAGTTCATGGAAACGAACAGTTCGAATTAGTTTTCTTGGGCTCATATGCATCCTCAACAATGACTTTTTAAGCAATTACATCAATAACTACTTTACCCATGGACCCCAACTCTACAGCATTATGTGCATCCATTGCCGTGTCAAGGGAGAAGCGTAACGGATCGAGTATTGGCTTAATTTGTCCAGCTTCAACTAGAGCCGTAATTTGCCGCAGAATGTCACCATGATGTTTGCGCCCCTCTCCGCTGAGCTGTGGGTGTAACACAAAAATCGCTGACAATGTTGCAGAGCGTAATGACGACGGTGCCAGGTTATGTGAGCTGAATGCAGCACAACTTAAAATATGTCCATAATGTGCAATGATACCTAATGAGGCATCGAGTACAGAGCCACCGACAGTGTCGTAAATGATATCGAATCCTTTGCCTTGGGTGTATGCGTCCACGTAGTCAGCAGGGCTTACAGTGTGATAATCAATCGGCGTGGCACCAAGCGCCTTGACCAGTTCTTGTTTTCCAGTCGATGCAGTGGCATAAACGTCGGCACCTAAAGCCTTAGCAATTTGCACAGCTACATGCCCAACTCCGCCAGCTCCACCTTGGATAAGGACTTTCTGGCCCGCTTTAACATTCGCCTTGTCAACCAAACCTTCCCAAGCGGTAAGTGTAACCAGAGGTAAAGCCGCAGCTTCACGCATGGACAAATTTTTCGGTTTGAGAGCAAGTAACTCAGCATCTACGTTGGCATATTCAGCCAATGAGCCTTGCAATCCTCGCACTCCGCCAGTCAGACCATAAACTGCATCGCCTACTGCAAAGTCGGTGACGCCATCGCCGATAGCAACAATTTCTCCAGCTAAATCGGTGCCAAGTACTGCGGGTAATTCCGGCATGGCATAAGGAGCGATACCTTGGCGGATCTTGTAATCAATAGGATTGACTCCACTTGCAAATATTTTTACTTGCACCTGACCTGCTGATGGAGAGGGTAAGTTAATCAGGGCATCCCGGAATACTGTACCCTCTTCGTAGCTATCTAATATCAAAGCACGCATTTGTCTGTTTAACGCTGTCATCAATAACCTCACAAACTGAATATTCAGCGGGTGGTTAAATCACCCGCTGGTTAATAGGTCTTTTATTAAACGAATTAAAACTCTTGAACAGTTGGGCGCAGAACAATCTCGTTGATATCCACATCCGCAGGCTGCTCAATTGCGTATGCGATAGCACGAGCAACAGATTCAGATGGAATTTCATTTTGCTGATAAAAATCTTTTACAAAGGCTGCACCCTGAGTATCTGAACTTCCATGTTTTAAATCAGATTCGATTGCACCTGGTGAAATGATTGTTGAACGAATTTTACCCCCAACTTCATGGCGTAAGCCTTCGGCAATAGCGCGAACAGCGAATTTCGTTCCGCTATAAACCGTGCCGCCGGGACTGAATACTTTGATACCCGCTACGGAAGAAATATTGATAAAGTGGCCTGTTCCCTGAGCCTGAAAGATCGGAAGCGCTGCGGCTACTCCATACAGCAGACCTTTAACGTTGATGTCAATCATGCGATCCCATTCGTCAACTCGAGTCTCAGCTAACGGTGCAATAGCCATTAACCCTGCATTATTGATAACCACATCAACTTTACCGAAGCGCTCTTGTGCAAGATTTACAAGGGCCTTGACTTCGTCCTGGCAAGTCACATCTGTCGCTTGAACCGCAACTTTTCCGCCTGCTGAGCGAATGTCAGCAGCAATAGCTTCAAGCTTGTCGATACGGCGGGCACCTAACACTACTGACGCACCAAGACTGGCCAGATATCTTGCTGTTGTTTCGCCTAAACCGCTGCTACCACCGGTGATAACAACGACTTTACTGCTGATGTTGTTTGCTAAAACACTGCTCATAGTTAATATCCTCAAATCGGTTGAATGAATGGCTCTGTCTAAATAACAAACAAATTATCACTTACCTTCAGAAATTAATAAATGGAAAAGTTTTAATTTCACAATTCCTAAAAATGGAATAGTATTAATGTATTCATATCAAAACTGAATGTGACTGTGATGCTTAACAGATTAGAAATGCTCCGGATATTTTGTACTGCTGCTGAGTCTCGCAGCTTTAAAGAAGCGGCTAACCGTCTGGGAATTTCTCCTCAGGCAGTGACACGAGCAGTGAAGGCGTTAGAGCAATTGCAAGGGGAGCTTTTATTTCATCGAAATACTCGACACATACAAGTGACTCTAGTTGGAGAAAAATTTGCTTTGATAGCAAAAGAACGCCTGCGCGCTGTAGATGAATTGTTTCAAACAAGCGCCCCTAACTCGGGTAATGAATTACAAGGGCGGGTTCGTATCGCAGCGCCTGTTGGTTTTGGTCATAAATGCTTAATGCCAGTATTACTGGAACTCTCAACAATACATACTCAACTGGATATAGACCTGACACTTAGTGACGAACGCGTTGATGTAGTTGACGAAAAAATAGATATTGGGATTCGTATCGGCTTTATGAGAGATAGTCGATTTATTGCCCGCCAGCTCACCAAAATTAATATGTATGTCGTGGCTTCGCCTGAGTTAATAAATAGAGTGGGAAAGCCTGCGTCTATTGAAGATCTAAACCACTTGCCGGCTACAGGGTTAGTAGATCGCAATACGGGAAAGCTTTGGCCATGGATTTTTTCCATGGACAGACAGTGGACCCCATCCATAACACGTTTTCGAAGTGCCGACACCGAAGCTGAATTAATGGCTATACAAAATGGACTGGGGTTTGCTCAAATTCCTGACTTTTTGGTCCAAGACTTATTACGCCAAGAGAAACTTGTGAGAGTGTTAGAAGAAGTCGAGCCTGTGCCTTGGGATTTATATATTTATCGCCCTCAACGTGGTCCAGTACCACAACGTATTCGATTGGTTTTTGATCACTTGGTGTCAAGATTGAGTGGCCGCTAATGGCACATAAGTAATATTCATAAAGTGCGAATACTACATTAGCTCACTTTACTGCAAAAACCGTAACCAATGTCTTCATTGAGTCACCAGGAATCATAACAAAGTGCATTTTGCTACTAACATGCTGCCATGTTCTGAATCGTCGGAACAGGATTCACATCAAATGCGCCTGCCAAGCCCTGAACTTACTTGTTTTTCGCGAACGGACAAGAAGAGCTTGCCACAAATGGCTTTGATACCACTATTCCTAACAATGTGAAAATCTGGGCTCGCAGGTCGCTTGGTATTGAGATGGAACACTGGTCTATGCATGATCTTCGCAGAACGATGCGAACGCGAATGTTAGCCATCACGACGCAAGAAGTTGCCGAGTTGATGATTGGCCACAGCAAAAAAGGGTTGGATGCTATCTACAACCAATATCAGTACCTGGATGAAATGCGTCATGCTTACGACGTTTGGTATCAACAACTAGAAACCATCATCGAGCCGACAGGCTTTCCATTCAACTGGCGTTTCGGACAATAAAATAAAAGAAAGAGGCTCAATCCTCTTTCTTCTCATACTCTTCTAGGTCTTCAATGTGCCACAGCTTGTTTCGTGTATTTCGGTTGATACGAGGTTGCGGCAAGCTGCCATCTTTTATTCTTCGCCAGAGCGTTGTATAGCTAATGTGGTAACGAGCCATCACTTCGTAAGATGTTAGAAAAGGGGTTACCTGGTGCGCTACTGCTGTCATCTGCATTCTCCTGAAAATCAATGTAAAGCTATCATCGCCTGATTCATCACTTGTTGATGGTCAGAAAGATGCATGATTTGTTCAGAAGATCAGCCTTATCAAGACACCGGTATCATTGTGCAATTTACCAAATTTCCAGTTTACGGCGAAAAGCGCCGTAAAATCGCATTAAGTTAAACCATCTTTATCGATATGCACGCTCTAGCTACTAGGAATTCAGCGTAGCGGTATACTTCGTAAGTGCATTTCGATGGCTTCAATCACTGACTTAGTGAGGGGTAAATGCGCTTTTTCTTTCGCCCATACCTCATGGAAGCCTGCTACAGTTTGCTTTGCAGTATCTAACACCAATTTTTCTGGCAACATGGCTTTAGCCGCTAAGTGTGACAGCTCATCCAGCGTGAAATCGCTGAATCTCTTGCTACGGCTCACCTTAAGCGATGCACTATCATCTGGGATATAGGGAATGGTTGAAACGAAGTCATAAGCAGGCGCAATAGACGCTGTGCGCTTATCTTTGTAGATCACAGACCAATTCTTCAAATGCATATCAGCATTACCAATTAGAGTATTGAACACCAATCGGCGAGTAAATTCAGCAATGTCTTCGTCTTGCCCTTCAATACCGATAACATGAGCAATATTGCGCATACTGGCTTTTTTGTATTTATCTTGAGGATAAACACCAAACACTTGCGCAAAGTCTTCAATGTGAACAGCTTGACCATCTGCACGGTCAAAACGCTTAATCACAAACGCACTGTCACCAAATTTGCCAATGCCATTGGGGATATTAGCAATCCGATTAATAGGGAGTAGCTGCGTTTCTGGCACGTCCATTCCCAACATTCGAGCCAGTTCCATCATCGAATATTCATTTTCTGGCACAGCTTCAAACCGAGACGACGGTAATTTTACAATCCAAGAGCCACCTTGACCGGTTGCTGGGATAGTCAAACCGCCATTTGCCTGCCGCACAGCTGAAAACTTCAATTGCACCCCCGCTAATGAAAAACGCATTGGCCCATCTGTTTTCGTTTCATCTTCTATGTCTTGATGCACACTAGGTGGTAAGGCTTCACCATCTGCTGGCTCAACCGTGATTGCGCCTGCCAAATCCTGTCCCAGTACCCACAATAAAAAAAACTCCCGCGCTGAATTAACACCGGCACGCTCTGCTAGGTAATTTCGCATGGTTTCTTCTGGCAAAAGGTTAGAGAAAAACGGGGTTAACTTAGTTTGGGTCGGTTTGAAGCTAGTCAGCAAGCCTCCTAGCGAATCTTTAAATCCAAGTCCTAATACAGGACGCGATTCGTCATGAATGTACGAATCCATAAAGGCAAAAAGCGTTCTGTCATTGCCCACGTTGGTGATCGTTGCAATGGGTTCACCGTAAAGCAAAACGTTGAGCGTAGAGACATGGTTAGTCATCGTCGCCTTCCTCTAACTGATATGCGGGCGACATTGGCTCACTCTCATCGCTGATGCCGTTAATACCTTGGCCACTTTGAATGATCGACTTGATGGCAGGTACAGATTTTTTAGGCGCAACAAATAGCTCTAGGTCAAGTACGCGGGCAAGAGCTATCAAACTGGATATTCTTAAATCAACACCGCCAGACTCGATTTTCGAAATATGGCTTTGCGGCACACCCGAACGCGCGCTCAGCTCTCTTTGACTAAAACCTTTACGTACCCGAGCTTCTCGAAGGCCTTCTAGTATCTGCTCTGTTACATAGCTCATTTCGATACACCTTAATACATCACTGAAGAAATATTATATACCAAACTATATCATACCAACTCAAAAAACACAAAGTTGATTAGCTATTGCATATCAATAGCCATGGACTGATACACAATTACATATAATCAAGGCAAAGATTTTTATCATCAACAAAAGAGCGATACTCCAGCTGATAATCGCGAACAAGCGCATCAAATCCCCTAAGTACTTTTGTCGCTCAGCTCATATACAGCAAGGTCTACAGAAGAACTCGCGTCAAATAACCGAAGGATAAGTGCAACAAAAAGGAAGTTTGTACACAGTTACAGGAAATTTTGTACACACAGGCCGAAAAACAAGTGCAAAATGATGGTGTAAACAGCAACTAAATTTGAAGGTAAGTCTGATATCTCAATTAGAAATAACCGTATTGGTTCGCTTCAAGCATCTTCAAAAACAAACACTAGAGCAAAAATTACACCAACAATAAATCCCTTAATTAAATTTTGTAATTTGGCACAGAAGAAAACATTTACCAAAAAAAGAGACTCTCTTTAACGGTAGTACTTTTTACGTCAAACCCAGTAAAGACAAGGCCTACAGCCAGGTTTGTGTCATGGAGTTTTCGCCAAAGACCTCTAAAACGGAATTTGTACTCAAGTTTGTACACACTTTCCGAGGTTACGCTTGAACATCATTGAAAAGCAAAGAAACGAGAAAAAGACAAAAAGCCTTTAAATTCAGTACGTAGAGATGTGATTGTGGTGTGCAATGAAAGGTGGTTTTATGCGTTGAAAGGCTGGGCGGCATCAGGATGCGAGATGATAGCAAAGGTCCTTCGCTTGCTGATTTCATTGATAATAGTCTGGTCTGCCATTGATAAATTCTTTTAGTTTATATGCGGGGTTGAATGCATTTTAATAAGCGTCTGCGAGTAAACCCGTTATGTTGATCGTAATTAACTACTATTCTCGCTGATTTTCACGTTGCAAACAGCTGATAATAAAGCGTCAATAGTTGATTTTTTAATAATGGCAATTGTAACAGGAGTCGGTATAAAAGTGTGCTATCTACTTAAAAATATCTTAGCTTTAAAATAAATGTGTACAGCAAGCGATATTTAAACGACCTACAATTTAGTCGTAGATCGTTTAAATAAAAATGAGTAGTTACTTAACAACATCAATAGTAGGTACAACCGATATTCCAACACGTAGTTGACTAAATAAAGGCTGCTTAGCATCTAAACTAATCTTTACCGGTAGGCGCTGCGCTATTTTAGTAAAGTTGCCTGTTGCATTATGCGCACCAATAGTGGAGTAACTTACACCACTTGCTGGACTTAGACTGTCAACGTGTCCTTTTAATGTCACGCCTGGCAATACATCAACTTTAGTTATTGACTTTAAAAGATGTAAAACTATGTAAGTTTTTAAACACTGAATTGATATTATTCAGTGTGATTTGTTAAATTTAAATAACTTAAACATAAAAAAAAGAGCTAAAGATCATGCAACTAATGATTGTAATTTAGCCACCAAGACCGCTATAAGCTTGTGTAATCAGGTCGTAACGCATATTATTGGCAGATTGCATGGAGGATAAGTCGTTTGGTCATGAAAACCAGTAAGTTAAGTATAAGATTATTATGGTATATAACACCTCTTGTTATTCTGCCACTGCTATTTTTAGGTGGCTTTACGCTCACCAATGTCACTAATTCAACACAAAAACAAGCTGATTTAATAATGAGCCGTTTTGTTGAGCAACAACAGCAAAAAATATTCAACTATATCGACTCTTTTCACTCTACTGCAAAACTACTTTCAAATTCGCCAGTACTTAGTGACTTTTTAGCAAACGATATTAGCGCCAACGGTAATTACACCCGAAAACTTGGCGCGCTTATGGATGTATTTGCCAGTTACAGCGAAGCTTATCCAGATATAATTAGCATTAATTTAGTTTCAGCAAGTGGGAAAAGTGATGCCTATTACTCTAATAACCTAACAACAGCGCCTAAAAGCTATCCATTTTTTAATCGAGTATTGCAAAGTAATTTAAGTACACAGCAATTTATGATTCAAAAGGACGATGGCACCACGAGCTTATATTTCATTCAACGAATTGACAGCGTTGATTACTACTTGAAACGTCCACAGCAGCTTGGTTTTATTGTAATACATATAGAGCCTTCAATACTCAACTCCAGTATTTTAGAAGCGCCATATAACAACACACTTAATTTAATGTTGACCAAAGACGGGAAAATTTTATTTAGCTCCGACTACAACATGCGCGGCCAATACATAAGCGAATATGAACTTAATCAAGTGCACGACCTCGCTGATATCGGCATGCTTTCAACTATTGAACTCTCAAGCATAGACAAAATAGAGCGAATGATTTTTGCAGTGCAAATGCCCGGCGGATATTATTACGTATCAACCATTCCCAAAGGGGTGCTTTATCAATCAGGTAAAGCCATAAGTTTAATAACAGGCTTAATTGTTATTATTTCGGTGATCACCCTGCCAATATTAATTTTTGTAGTGGTCCGCAATTTATTACTTAACCCAATTGAGTTACTCGGGGCTGCGAGTCATCGTGTTGGTGATGGCGATTTGTCGGTGCACTTACCAGCTCATACAAATGATGAGGTAGGTGTTTTATTTAACGACTTTAACCACATGGTTAATCAAATAAGGCACTACCAACAACAGCTTGAAGAATACAAACACCACCTTGAAGATAAAGTGGAAAGTCGTACCCAAGCACTTGAAGCTATGAACAGCCAACTTGAGTTAGCTATTGGCCAAGCTGAGCAAGCTAATCAACTTAAGAGTCGTTTTTTAGCCAACATGAGTCACGAAATACGCACGCCGCTCACGGCCATTATGGGCTTTACAGAGCAGTTACTACATAACGATAAAGTAGCGAATGACAAACAACACCTAAGCACTATTTTACGTAATTCCAAACACTTACTAGAGTTAATAAATAACATACTCGATTTATCTAAAATTGAAGCTGAAAAGCTGGCTGTTGATTTGTCAGCGTTAAACGTAGTGCAGCTTGTGCACGACATTGAATCAATTATTCAACCACTGGCACAAGAAAAACAATTAACCCTTAATATCGACTATCAACTGCCGCTACCCCGCACCATTTATAGTGATGTGACCCGCTTAAAACAAATACTTATAAACATTGCTAATAACGCTGTTAAATTTACCGAAAATGGCAGCGTGTCTATTTGTGTGCATTATTTACAAGCAAGTCAAAAGCTAGAGTTTGTAATTAAAGATACTGGTATTGGTATGTCTGAGCATCAAATAGAACGTGTATTTAAGCCGTTTGAACAGGCCGATGCCACAACTACACGTCGTTTTGGTGGTACAGGTCTTGGGTTGTGTATTTCTAAAAACTTAGCACTGTTACTTGGTGGCGATGTAAACCTTGAAAGTGAAGTGGGTGTAGGTAGCCGCTTTACAATTAGGGTGTCGTGTCAGTTATCTGATGATCAACCAATGCTTGAGTTTTTAACGCAAGAAAGCCAGTTAATACCAGAGAAAGACCCTCTCTTATCGTTTGCGACCAATAACTTTGAGGCTAATATTTTAGTCGCTGAGGATAACCCTGATAACCAACTATTAATTAAATTATTACTTCAAACTTGGGGCCTTGAACCCGATATTGCTAGTAATGGCGCACAAGCTGTAGAAATGGCACTCGTTAATGACTACCAGCTTATTATAATGGATATGCAAATGCCTGTAATGGGCGGATTAGAAGCGACTAAAATGCTTCGTCATGCAGCATACGATGGCCCCATTATTGCCCTTACTGCTAATGTTATGAACCACGATATAGGTACTTACCTAGAAGCTGGTTGCAACAAAGCACTCGCTAAGCCCATTGATAAAGATGCTCTGGAAAATGTACTCGTAAGCTACCTACATCTTGAAAAGGATAATCAAAATAAGTGGGACAGCTTATTAAAAAGCGAAAAGTTTCAGCAAATTACTGATAACTATTTAGCCAACTTACCTATTTATTTAGAAGAAGTTAAAACTCTGCAACATTGTAATGACTGGGAAGCATTAAGAAGTATAGCGCACAGTATTAAAGGTAGTTCTGGATGCTTTAATTTTGATGAAATTTATCACAGCGCTGCGGCACTTGAAGAAAATTTAAAAAGTAACAATAAAGTGCCAAGAGACGAGCTAGTAAATAAATTAATAGCAGCCATTGAGCAAGCAATTAGTGGCAAAGTAACCTAAAAGAAAACTTACAAAATAGTACAAGTTCGGTGTGTTAGTGCTCTATGCTTAAAACGCTAACCACCGACTTTAATTATGAAAAGTTTAAACCTAATGCCATGCCCATTAAAATAGCGTCTTCAAAGCCATTTTTGGCCGGATTATCACTTGGATAGTAGTTTTTACGCACTGACATCTCTGTAAAGCCAGCGTTCTCGTATAGCGCAATAGCCCGCGTATTAGATTCACGTACTTCTAAAAAGAGGTTTTCAGCATTTTGCTGTTCACCATATTCAATAAA
This sequence comes from Pseudoalteromonas sp. Z9A6, assembly GCF_011378805.1. Classification (NCBI taxonomy): domain Bacteria; kingdom Pseudomonadati; phylum Pseudomonadota; class Gammaproteobacteria; order Alteromonadales; family Pseudoalteromonadaceae; genus Pseudoalteromonas; species Pseudoalteromonas sp. Z9A6. The sequence continues at coordinate 891 of NZ_WTKZ01000085.1, read as the reverse complement.
CTGAGCTAACAACTGCCTTGCAATTCCCTTCCCCTGGTGACTTGGTGTTACACAAATATCCATAAGTGTAAAATCAGGCCCTGCTTTTTCACCAATATAAAAACCAATCATGCTCGCCTCATTAAATGCGGCAACATTAAAATAGCGCCCGCCTATACATGAACCCATTGTATTTAAAGTCCACGGATGACTATGACACGCTGTTTCGATGGCCATTAATTGAGGTATTGCAGTTTCATCTACTGATTTAAAGTTTATCAAGGTGTTCACTCATTAAAGCCCATAAAGCACGCTTCTCAGAGGCGTTGAGCTGTGGGGTTGGCAATGTAAGCTTATTGTCGTTTAATTGCATCTCACTGCCCTGTACAACGCTATTTATAATAATAGGCTCTGCACTGAGTTTAATGTCTGCAAGTAGTTGCTCATTGAGCGTTAAAGGACTAGCTATCGTGCTTTGCGATAAAGTATTAGCTTGACCATTTGCTTGAGGACAATAATGTTGATTTAGTTCAAGATTTTCTATATCAAAAATAGCTGCGTAACGTGGATGCATAACAACTCAGTAGATTAGACATTTGAACAATATAAGAAGTAATAAAAACGATGTAAAGAAGAAATGGCAGGGGCGGAGAGATTCGAACTCCCAACCATCGGTTTTGGAGACCGCTGTTCTACCAATTGGAACTACGCCCCTGCAATGACGACGAATTATAGAGAAGTTTCGCCAAAGGTAAAGAGAAAAATCACTCTTTTAGTTTAACTGCTTTTTAAATAAACAAAACGACGAATTAGCATGCTAATCCGCCGTTTTTTAATCACTTAAAATTAGTTAATTAAAACTAAAATGTAACTATTCACCAAGACAAATTATTTTCTAAGGATCTTTTTTAG
>NZ_WTKZ01000084.1:1888-11825 GCF_011378805.1 Pseudoalteromonas sp. Z9A6 | reverse complement strand
TGTTACCCTGGAATTTTAAAACATAGGTGTAGTTCGCTAGACGCTCACCTTAATTGCGGTGATTTATAGGCGATGAAACCTCGTTAAACGTTATTAACGCAGAGAAAGCGACCAGCTATATGTGGCTGTACTGTTGTGGCGATGATAAGCCGGGTAAAGACACTAATATTGTCCTGTTTGATTATCATAATAGTCGCGCGGCCCACTGTGTAGTTGGTTTTCTTGACGGTTATCAAGGCTACATGCACGTTGACGGCTACAAAGCATACGAGCAAACGAAGGCAACACTGGTTGCGTGCTTAGCTCATATACGCCGTAAGTTCATCGAGGCCAAAGGCAATAATAAAAAAACCGTTAAAGCGGATGTAGCACTTAACCTTATTCGCAAACTCTATGGTATTGAGCAAGCCATCAAAGGTAAATCGGTCAGTGAAAAATTCACCGTTAGGCAGCAAAAAGCCAAACCAATCGTTGATGAATTGTATCAATGGTTACTCAAACACAAAGATAAAATCCCTCCCCAAATGGCGCTAGGGAAAGCAATTACCTATGCGATAAACCAGTTTGAGAAATTCAGGCGTTACCTCGATGATGGCAGGCTCAGTATTGATAATAACCGAGCAGAGCGAGCCATAAAACCGTTCGTAATAGGGCGGTTTTATGGCTGTTCTCAAATACCAGTAATGGCGCGCATGCCAGCGCCATACTCTATAGTCTTGTTGAAACCGCAAAGGCAAATGCTCTTGTAGTGCATGACTACATCTCAACGTGCTTGCAACATATTGCAGAGCAGCCAAGTAACCTTGAGCCACTGCTACCTTGGAATATTAAGCAAGGCTAGGTGTCGTTAGCTATACGCTTACAGCAGAAGTTACTATTTGAGTGTTTTGGCTAAAAATGTTTGTATTTTTTGATCTATAGCGGACATGGCTGAAAATATTCTTAATTGTCTAACATAGAGTATTAGATTAAATATATTTTTGAATTATTATACATTCTAATAACATTTACACTTCATAAGCTCAAGTGCTGAATAAATACACCAGCCCATATTAAAGTTGCGATGATAACGCTCACCATCACAGCCAAAGAGCCTAAGTCTTTCGCTAAACCTGACAGCGGATGAATTTCCGCGCCAATTCTATCGACTACTGCCTCAATAGCGGTATTGAAGATTTCTGCCAACAATACGAATAATAAAGCGCACCAAAGAATCACGTACTCAAAAAGTGAAAATGGAAAGAATAAACAGCCCACAACGAGAAGAACTGACAGCCAGAATTCTTGTTTAAACGCTGCTTCATTTGCTATCAGCCATTTAAACGCTCTGAGTGAATGCCCCGCTGCTAGGTATATTCGTTTTATTCCCGTCGGCTTTTGCTTAGTACCCATTGATTGGCTCCTGTTGGCTATTCTTAGCATTAGGTTTGGAATTAGGAAAGTGTAAGGTACGAAACACTACCGCGGCTATCAAACAAATGATTAACCATGACAACGTCATCGTTGTTAGTGTGTGACTTAAAAAATGGTCACCTATCGCCATCTTATAACTCCCCATAATCCAGCCAGTAGAAACAGCAAACGCTATCGCAATACATTGGTATTTCGGACGATAAAACAAAAAGAATAATGACATTAAGGCAAAACCACCGCTGGCATGACCCGCAGGAAAGCACTTGTACTTTTTAGTTGACTCAAACGATTCAGGCATTAATTCAAACGCCTTAACATAAGGGACATCGCCGCCATATAGTTCAAGCTGCGCAGGACAAGCACCATTGGTTGTTGCTTTTAAACCGCCGATGACTGACGGCACTAACATCAAAGAGAAAATAACCACTAATAATCGCTTTTGAAAGTGCTTAGAGTACTTGCGTCTACAAGCGATAACGTAAAAAGCAATGAGCGACAGTGCCAACAAAATAATGCTGTATTTAGGCAACAAGTAAAAAATAAAACGATAAGGCTCTTCATATTTATCAATTAACCACGTTTGGTTGGATGCATTGAATAACAAATTTTGAAGCCAAATATCGCTATTTGTTGTTTCAAATAAAAAAGCAATAAGCGTTAATGCATACATTGAATAAAGCAGGTGTTTACTCAAGTTCAAAACAATTCTCCATTTGCAAGGTGTTCCCTACTACCACTTCTATGGTCGAGTGGTGAATACCGTATTGAGCTGCGAGCAAATCTTTAATTGGCTTAAGATCTTGGAATTGTTCCATCGTTTTTAAGTTAACACTGGTTTCTAAATACACTTCGCTATCATCTAATTGCCACACATGAATGTGTCTTACTTTTTCAACATTCTCCATTGATTCGATATCCTTACAAATCTTATCGATATCGATATCAACGGGGACCGCTTGCATTAAAATACGAATACTTTGCTTAGCTAAAATAATACCGTGGTACACCACATAAACCGAGATAAGTATGGTTGCCAATAAATCGACAACATACCATTGATATAAAATGATCAAACTACCCGCAACAATGACAACGACAGAAGCAAAGGCATCAGATAAATTATGAATAAATGCCGCTCTGAGATTCAAGTTATTCTTCGCGCCTGCTTGATAAGTCAACCACGCGGTTATGGAATCAATCGCTAAGGCTATTGTCGCAATCCAAACAACAATCCAACCATCAATAGGTTGAGGGTTAAAGTACTTCTCAACTGCGGCATAAATGAGATATATACCAAGAATAATAAGGGTAGTAGTGTTGATTAATGCCCCGATAATTTCAGCCCGTTTAAAACCAAAAGTCATTTGGCTATTAGCGGGTTTTCTTGCAATTTTTCTCGCAACAATCGCAATAACGATAGCGCCTGCATCACTGAGGTTATGAAGCGCATCAGCAATCAAGGATAAACTACCTGATAAAACCCCGCCGATAACTTGGGCCACAGTAAGTAAAATATTGATAAATACTGCCATGCTTAATTTTCCGTCATGGTTATGTGCATGGCTGTGCGTATGGTTATTATTTGACATTTACTCTTCCTCTTGCATAACAAATAGTGGTGATGGCGCTTTTTCAGGCAATGACATATCTGTGCTGATATTTAACGCATGTAGTAAAGAAAAAGAAAAAGCATCGTGAGAACTTTCTTTTTTACTTTGTTTGACCGTACTTTCCATATTGTAGTGTGATGAAGAGCCGAACCAAGCAATTAAAGGTACATGAGTCTGTTCTTCAGGCGCCAGCATGTAAGGCATACCATGTAAGTAGAGTCCGTTCTTACCTAACGATTCACCATGATCGCCAATATAAAACATGGCAGTTTCAAAGTTGGTATTGTTCTCTTCTAATAAATTAATGGTTTCATTGATAAAGTAATCGGTATAGAGAATGGCATTATCATACGCATTAACAATTTCGCTAGTTTCACAGGCGGAGAGTTCGCTTGTTTGACAGGCAGGAGTGAACTTCTCAAAGTCTTTGGGGTATCGTTTGTAATATGCCGGGCCGTGGTTGCCCATTTGATGAAGCACTATGAGTACACTACCTTCTTGATCATCAATATACCCCTGTAAACCGTCTAACATACCAATGTCACGACACTCTATATCGCACACTGAATTTAGCTCAGGTGATTTGAAATTTTGGTATTCGACACGATCTGCGACGCCTTTTGAACTAGAGTTATTGTCTCGCCAAAGGACACTTACCCCGGCTTTGGAAATAACATCTAATACGTTTTGTGTTCGCCGTGCTTTTTTATTATCAAATGACTCTCGGTTATCGAATGAAAACATACAAGGGACCGAAATCGCGGTTGATGTGCCACAAGCATAGAATTTATCAAAACTAATTAAATCATCTCTTTGAGCTAATAATGGTGTAGTTTCTCGTTTATAGCCATTTATAGAAAGATTACCCGCATGGACAGTTTCACCGACAATGACAATGTAGAGTTTTTTATGCGACTCTTTATCAATATCATTGGCAGAGTTTACTACCATTAAAAATTCGTTATTTTCTTGCTGTTCAAGCACGTCCTTGAGGAAAAATCCCGTAGAGTAAATGGGATAGATAGGATTTAAGTAAAATCTTAATGGCTTGTGTTCTCTAAAGAAATTAGTGAATTGAGCACTAAAAATATAAAGTGAAACAGTAATTACACCAAGTGCCATGATGGTATTACTTATTTGTAGCCAACAGTTTTTTGTCCATGACGATTTATCTATTTTGACCATAAAAAGGCAAGCTATAGGTACTATGGCTAACAACAAAACAGTTAAAAAATACTCAAATGACAGTAAGTCAGTTGCTTCATCGATATTCGTTTCAGCAATGTTTTGAATCATTACATTATCAATGATGGTGCCAAAGCTATCGGTATAATAACCAGCCATGGCAGATAAGAGTAAAAGACTGCTCAGTACTATTCGAACGGGAATGATAATACTGAAAAATGACACAATAATGGTTAATACACTCATTACCACAAGAGTCAGCGCGATAATAAAACCTTGATTATCTTGCCACGGGTATACCGAATTAACTTGTTCAAAAAATGTAGAATTGCCCGTCACTATAATAAATAGCACGGTGGCGATAATAAGGAGGTTTGGCGAATAATTGAAAAACGACAGCTTTTTCATCATTATTCCCTAAATTTAGGATGCAAAAATTCGAAGCTAATAAAAGCCTACTATTGAATCTCTGCATCGAGTGAAAATGACTGGCTAAGCCCTGCTTTTGACAAGAGCTTAGCTAGTAGCGATTTATAGTGCTATCAAATTAGTTACTTACTTTATTAATTTGTAAGTTAATGAGTAAGTCACTAAGTTATCTAGCGCGTTAGTCTCTAAGATCTTTGATTTTGGCTTTTGAGAACCAAGCATATAAAACCGGTAACACAAACAAGGTGAGTAACGTTGCAGTAACCAAACCGCCAACAATAACACTCGCCAGTGGTCGTTGAATTTCAGCGCCAACTCCATTGGACATCAGCATTGGAATTAAACCTAACGCAGAAGTAATGGCGGTCATTAATACTGGACGTAAACGAGATACTGCCCCATCAAAAACAGCTTTTGAGGTGTCTATACCATCTTTTACCAGCTGGTTAATGCTTTCTACCATGACTACACCATTAAGCACGGCGACACCAAACAAAGTGATAAAGCCGACTGAACTTGGCACTGACAAGTATTGACCTGAAATATACAGTGAGAAAATACCACCTATAACGGCCAAGGGTACATTCACTAAAATAAGCATCGCTTGACCAACAGAGCCAAAGGCGAAATAAAGTAGCAAGGCAATTAGTGCCAATGATAGAGGCACTACCACTGATAGTCGCTGCTGCGCACGTTGTTGGTTTTCAAATTGACCACCAATCACTACAGAATAACCTGCAGGTAAATCTACTTTGCTATCAATAACTGCACGAATGTCGCTAACAACACTTCCCATGTCTCGACCTTGAACATTGGCTTGAATTACCACGCGTCGCTGTACATCATCACGTCGCACTTGTGGTGGGCCAGATTCAAAACTGACGGTAGCAATATCGCCTAAACGTACCCAAGCACCCGTAGGTGATTGTATTCTCAGATCTGCAATAGCTTCTTGGTTATCACGGTATTTTTCTTCAATGCGAACATAAATATCATAACGTTCATTACCATTGATTATTTGGCCAGCGCTAACGCCACCGATACCGTTTTTAACCACTTCCATGACATCGCCAACTGACAAACCAAAACGTGACAATTGCTGTCTTTTCGGTTTAATCACTAACTGTGCTTCACCAGCGATTTGCTCTAAGGCTACATCTCTTGCGCCATCAATTTGTTTGATTGCCGCTTCAATTTCTTGACCTTTGCTCGCCAACATATCTAATTCTGGTCCAAACAATTTAATGGCAAGTTGCGCTTTAACTCCTGACAGTAATTCATCTACACGAGTCGCTATGGGCTGTGAAAAGTTAAGTAATAACCCTGGGAATTGCTCAAGTTTCTCTTCCATTAAACCTTGTAATTCAACGCGATTTTTGGCACTTGTCCATTCTGAAACAGGTTTTAAGCCAATGTAAATTTCGATGTTATTAACTGGTTCAGGATCACCGCCGATTTCAGCACGTCCAATTCGACTTAGGGTATATTCAACTTCGGGGAACTCCATTAACTTTTCTTCAAGAATTGGAGCAACCGACAAGGCTGTTTCTAAACTTGCTGATGGCGCTAATGTTGCTCTTAGGTTAATGGTACCCTCTTCTAATTCTGGTACAAATTCAGTCCCTATTTGAGGTATTAAAGATGCTGCACCCACAAGTAACAATAATGAAGCAATAATAACTACTTTCGTGTGTTTCATCGCGGCTTTGAGGCCTTTTCGATAAAGCTTATCTAATGGTTTTAAGACAAAACTTTCTCTTTCTTTAACGCCTTTATTAAACATAAAGGTTGCTAAGGCTGGAACCACAAACAGTGCCACTAAAATAGCCGAAATAACCGCTAAAATAATACTGATAGCCATCGGCTGGAACAATTTAGCTTCCACTCCTTCAAAGCTAAATAACGGTGTAAATACCACTAAAATAATAGAGGCAGCAAAAAATACCGGGCGTGCAACTTCTTTTCCTGCTTCTTTTAATCGTAGAGGAATGCCTTCTTTATCATGTTCTACATCGTGGGGATCAGCATCTGTGCCTAACGTTCTCGCTTGCGCATTTTTGTAATGTGTTGAATCAGGTCTATTAAGGTGTTTGAACATGTTTTCAACCATCACAACAGAGCCATCAACCAACATACCAATAGCAACAGCGATACCACCTAACGACATTAAGTTTGCCGATAAACCTATCCAAGACATCACCATTAAGGCGATAGCGATTGAAATAGGAATTGAAATTAACACTAAAAAGGTTGCGCGTAAGTTCATTAAAAACAGAGCAAGTACGATAGCGATAAATATAAATGCCAGCGCTAATGCTTGCACTACAGTATCAACTGCTTTAGTAATTAAATCTGCCTGATCGTAGAAAGGTTCAAAACGTACGCCTTCAGGTAGTGCTTGGTTGATCATTGGAATACGTGCACTTATACCGTCGATTGTCACTTTAGTATTTGCGCCCATACGTTTCAATACGATACCTGAAACCACTTCACCTAAGTTTTCAATGTTACCCTGTGCATCTCTGCGCGTCATAGTAACTGCGCCTTGGCGTATTTCACTACCCAGCGAAACCTTGGCTACATCTTCGATAGTCACCACAGTACCATCAACCGTTTTAACCGGTACTTGTCTAATATCAGCTAAACCTGCTTCGCCACTATTAAACCAACCTGTGCCACGAATAACTAATTGCTCTTGTCCACGGTTCATGTACCAACCGCCAACATTGGCATTGTTGTTATCGAGTGCAGTAACAATATCGTCTTGCGTTAACTCATATGATAATAATTTACTTGGCTCAATGTTGACTTGATACTGTCTGACGTTGCCGCCAAAAGATAAGACGTCGGTAACACCATCTACCGGCATAACCAATAACTTTACTATCCAATCGTTCAAGCTCCTTAAGGTCATAGAATCATAACCAGAATCTTTATCTGCAATTAACAAATACTGAAAAACTTGACCCAAACCTGAGGTGTTAGGTCCCATTTCTGGTGTGCCCACGCCTTGCGGAATTAACTCTTTTGCCGCTTGTAAACGCTCAAATACTAACTGGCGAGCAAAGTAGATGTCTGTGCCTTCTTTAAAGACAACAGTAACACCCGATAAACCCGTTTTTGAAATAGAGCGTACTTGCTCTACATCAGGCAACGCATACATTACTGCTTCAATGGGATAGGTTATTAACTGCTCTACTTCTTCAGCGGCTAAGCCCGGTGCTTCAGTATTAACCGCTACCTGAACATTGGTTACATCAGGAAAAGCATCTAAATTTAGTTTTGGGATCACCATAACAGAGCCTGCCATAGTAGCAATTAGGGCGATAATTACTAAGAGTCGATTATTGATCGACCAATCAATTATTTTATTAAACATAATCTTATTCCCCTAGTGGCCGTGCGGATCAAATCCGCCTTTTGCTATTTCTGACGCAACAAAAAAGGCACCTTTTGTTACCAAACGGGTATTAGGCTCAATACCGATAATTTGACGGTAATTGCCTAATGGCTGACCTAATTCAACTTCAACGGCTTTAAATTCACCAGGATGGTCTTCAACAAATACCGTCCAATCACCATCGGCACCACGCATTAATGCTGTTTCTGGTACTGCTATTACAGGGCTTTGCGTATCAAACTGAAAATTTACATTAACAAACATGCCTGAATGCAAACTGTCATCAGTATTTTCAACCGACAGTCTAACGATTCGGGTACGCGTACTTGGATCAATGGTATGTGCTTCTTGAATGACCTTGGCAACATGCACTTGCCCGGCAAACTCAACTTTTGCAATGGTGCCAATAGGAAGACTTAATTTTTTATTTGGCGAAACACGCGCTTCAACCCATAAGTCTTTTTCATCAGCCAATACCATGATTTTTTCACCGGCAGGCACACGTTGTCCTTGAGAGAAATCATCACTTAAAACCACACCAGAGCGCTGAGCGACTAAGGTATATTCACCAAGATTTGATGAGTTGTTTTTTACAATATCTTTAATGGCTGCTTTGGTTAAACCAAAGGCAGTTAATCGACCATAAGCTGAAATGTAATCTGTTTCACTGGCTAATAGGCGGCTTTCACTGACGGTGCCAAGGCCCAATTTTTTAGCTCGTTGCCACTCACTGTAAGCAACACGATATTGTGCTTGTGCTTCGGCCATTGATTCACTAAATAAGGTAACTAAAGACTGACCCTTAGTCACATGTTCACCTAAAATAGCATGACGACTGATCACTACCGATTCAGTACGTGAAGAGACAATGTAACTGGTATAACCGTTCGCTTTTATTTCTCCTGGTGCATAGATACTTTTAGCAAAAATTGCCGGCTTTAAGTTAGTCACTTTGATATTGGCGAGTGCCATTTTTTCTGGACTAAAACTTATGCCTTCTTCATGTTCTTCTTCAGCTGTTTCTTTACTCGCTGTTTCACTACCATGGTCATGACCGTCATCAGATTTCTCCTCCGCAGCATGGTCGTCTTTGCTTTCATCACTACCATGTTCATGACCACTTTCGTCATGCACTTCTTCACTTTCAGAGTCATGATCATGGTCAGTTTTTAATACGATGGATTGCTCTACTGCTGGCGTTTTTTCTAGAGCGGCATCGTTATATGATAATGCCGTAGTTGACACGACAGCTAAGCCAGTAAATAAACTACTTAGGGTAATGAGTTTTATTTTTTTCACTATTTTATGAGATGTTTTATCAGTTATTTTATTTTTCATTTTTAATTCCAAATTCTGTAACAATTCACGCTCATCAAGCCGCGTAAAGTGATATAATAGGTTTAGTCTAATAGCTTAGTTGCCGCATTTAATTGGCCTACATCGAGTAGCCATTGCACTTCGCTTATTTTGAACTGGGCTTGTAATTCAATGCCCGCGTATAAACCTTCCGCTCTTTGTTGTAATGCCAATAAATAATCCGAGGTATTTAAATCACCTACTTGCCATTGTTTTTGCAATAACTGCGCGCTGTGTTCGCCGCGTCCTTGCATTAACTGTTGCCAACGGCCAAGGTATTTTTTATTAGAGATTAGTGAGGCAGTACTTGCCTGTATCAAATACTTTTGCTTACGCATTACTGAACGAAAATTTGCTTCTGCGGCGATAGCTTGTTGGTTTTGTGCTTTGGCATTAGCTTGGTAATCATTACGAATATTTAACGGCATAGAAAAAGTAACTCCGACAACATTATCGACATCATTTTTTCCGGTACTAATTCCAATGGTAGGATCGGCTTTGGTTTCAAGCATGGCATATTGAGCTTTACTTTTTTGCATTTGCC
>NZ_WTKZ01000084.1:0-1878 GCF_011378805.1 Pseudoalteromonas sp. Z9A6 | reverse complement strand
GTAGGATCGGCTTTGGTTTCAAGCATGGCATATTGAGCTTTACTTTTTTTTTTTTTTTACAGTGCTTGAGAGGCTAATACTTGCGGGTGCTGCGTTAACCACTGCTCAGCTACTTGAAAGTTTGTAACGCCTAAGCCCTGCTCTGGATATGCTTGTGTATCAGGACGCCAATCAGGCAACAACTCATTAACCTTGGCTTGAGCTTGTGTTAACTGTGCTTGTATTTGGGCCGTTTTATTAAGCATTTGCGACAAATTCAAGAAAGTTAACTCAGCATCAACCTGACCAAGATCGCCAGCTTTCTGCCTTTTAGTTACAATTTTAAGCAAGGTTTCTAACTGTTGCTCTTGTTCAAAAGCAAGTGACGACTTATCCATGGCAAGTTGCCAATTAATAAGTGCTTTTAAGGCTTGTGCTTTTTTCTGCTCTATCGCATAAGTGAATTGTTTACTGGCCGCCGTTAATATTTTATCGCCGATAGCAGCATTAACAGCCTGCTTATCCCACAAGTCAATCGTTTGGCTAATACCAATATTGTAATTATTTCCGTCACCTTCACGCTCGTAACCTGTCGATAGTTCTGGGTTGTAAAGTGGTAACTTACTGCCCTGTGCTTTGGAAAATTCAGCATTCATGAGTTCACGTGCTGAGACAATATCAGGGTGTTTATTGATTTGCCGATCGAGCCAGTCACTCGATAGCGTTGGCTTAGCAAAAGCGAAGCTACTAACAGATAAACTTGCTGAAAAGCCGATAAATAATGCGATTCCAGTAGATTTTGCTGAGAAAAATTTCATAATAATCTCTTAATTTAATAATAAAATGCCGCAACTAAACCAACTAGGCTACATTAAGCGCTAGTTAAGAATAAATTTGTTACGAATATAGCTTTAAAACTAAATTAAACGATTGGGGGGCGTATAGGTTCTTCAGTGAATATTTTATCTACATGAACAGCATAAAAATATTGATTTGTAATAATAAGTTTAGGGGTCTGTAGTGTAGATTTATTACTGGCAACCCACTGTGTGTGAGTGCCTTGACAGTGACCACAATGATGGCAATCTTTAATATTATGTTCAGTGTCAGATGATTCATCGAAAAGTTCAATATCTTCACTATCATGGGAATGTTCTGTTTGAATATGTAGAGAGTCAATCTGATGACTTTCATTTGAATTAGCCACAGAAGCAAACGACTGCAATGCAATCGATAGTACTACTAACAAACTAATCCAAGTATTTTTCATTTTTACTCTAACATCAAAATTTTAAAAAACATGGTAGTCAAGAAACCCACTCAAGTCAATCAAATTAAGTAGTTTATACAGGACAATCCACGGCAAGATCATTATAAATTGAACTTCTAGAACAAGTAGCGATCAGATCAAGGCATTATAATCACCTTGGTCACTTAATATGAGCGCTACTTTTCTGAAACACTTTGATTCAATTACCGATCCTCGCATTGAACGCTGTAAAAAGCATGAACTTATCGATATTCTCCTCTTAGCCATTAGTGCTGTACTCTCCGGCGCAGAAGGATGGGAGGATATTGAAGATTTTGGGCATCTAAAACTTGATTGGTTAAAAAAATATGGCGCTTTCAAAGAGGGTATCCCAAGACACGACACCATTGCCCGTGTCATTTGTCGGTTAAAATCAGATGAAATAGAGCATTCATTTCAATCTTGGATATCATCACTTATTGAAACCACTGGTGCTGATATCATTGCCATTGATGGAAAAACAGCACGTCGTTCATTTACAACCAAAGATAGAAAAAGTGCCTTACATACCGTCAGCGCATGGAGCTGCCAACACCAATTAGGGGTTTTGCGCCCATCCCCTCGAAATTAACCTTAGTCTAAATTTTTAA
>NZ_WTKZ01000083.1:0-12627 GCF_011378805.1 Pseudoalteromonas sp. Z9A6 | reverse complement strand
TGTCCTAGGCCTCTAGACGATGGGGACACATAAATGTGTCACTAGGACAGTTGATAAGTTTAACTCACATCATGAGCTTTAAGGTAATTGCGTTTAATACAAGTAAAGACTCGAGCTTTAATTGTGACGCTATTTTCTCGGTAAAACCGCCTTTAACTAATAAAAGTTAAGTGGCGTCCCCAAGGGGATTCGAACCCCTGTTACCGCCGTGAAAGGGCGGTGTCCTAGGCCTCTAGACGATGGGGACACAGAAAACTGCTACCCTAGGACAAAACACTAATTTTTGGTGGAGCCATGCGGGATCGAACCGCAGACCTCTTCACTGCCAGCGAAGCGCTCTCCCAGCTGAGCTATGGCCCCAACTTAATCAATACCCGTCGTGATAAACACATCGTGTATCGCTTAGTGCGGGGCGCATTCTATGCACCACCCAAAATAAAGTCAACAGTTTTTTACCTAGCTTTATTTAAATGGTTTAATTTTCAACAAACTGGCTATCAAGCGTGCTAAAAAATACAATTTGAATAAGATTCTAACCCTACTGCTTATAATAACATCACTATATTGCAGCGAATACTCAATAGCCCCCACTCCCCCATTTAATGAAACAAAATTGCATCAAAGCAAAGGTATACATTTATATGCAAATTAAACTTATCTAAAAACTACCAATTAAGGCCCCGCCAATCGCCTTAATCTTTTAAAAGTTACAATTGCTTATAATAACCAAAACTTAAATGTGGGTTTGAGAGTACCCGCAGCCTTTACTTGCTTAATAACCAGCGTAACTCGTACTAAAAAATTCGATTATTGTTTAAAGAGCATTTTTAAAAGAGCACTGTTGCTTCGTAATTCTATGTATAAAACTTCAGGGCGGGTTGATCTTTGGTGGGTGAAGCGGAAGCTTTGCTCGGTTTTTACTTATTCTTACATGGATGTAAGCCATTAGGGTAACGCAGGAGCAGTTACCGAGCCCACTAGGTTACAAACCTCGCGCCGCGATTTAATCGTCCTAGATTGAACAAATTTGAATCCACAAAGGTCAACACGCCCTAGTTATATGTGATCTATTTAGTCTTAATCCGAAGGCTAGTAGCGAGGAATACGTATTTACGAGATGGCTAGGTTGGCTTATAAAAATAAAGTAAGTACAAAAATAGAGTTTAGAATGCTGAAATAGCATTTGTTTTGGGAAGTTTAGATTAAATTCATTTTTAAAGGACCGCTCTATTCACTAAATAACTCGCCCTAATATTAATCCATCTTGCTCATAATCATAAAAACGACTCCAGTAAAAAAACAATGAGTATCGTAAAACTAAATTTAAGGTTAATAAAGTACAATTCCCTACTCACTTTTAGGTGCTTAATTGAACTGCAATATCAAATTTGATGATAAAATAGACTTCAACCATATCCTATTGTTTATAAAACCTTCATTCAGCACATTTTTATCATTCAAGTGTTGACACATTTCCAACTCTATCTATAATAGCGCCCCACAACAACGCAGCAATGCAATGTTGTTTAGATGTGGGTGATTAGCTCAGTTGGGAGAGCATCGCCCTTACAAGGCGAGGGTCACTGGTTCAAGTCCAGTATCACCCACCACTTTTTAGTTAAAGTGTTCACATCTAAATTCTATATGGGTCATAAGCTCAGTTAGAAAATAGAGAGCATTACCGCTACTTACAAGTAACGGCAAAGTTCACTGGTTAAAGTCCAGTACTATTTATTTAATAGTAGCGTTTTAATTTATATGTGGGTGATTAGCTCAGTTGGGAGAGCATCGCCCTTACAAGGCGAGGGTCACTGGTTCAAGTCCAGTATCACCCACCACATATAAAACCTATTACTATATTAATAGTCGTGTTTTAAAATTGTAATATGGGTCGTTAGCTCAGTTACAAGAAAAGAGAGCATCACCGCCTTTTATAAAAGATGGCGAAGTTCACTGGTTAAAGTCCAGTACTATCTATATCGGTAGTAGCATGTAATATGGGTCGTTAGCTCAGTTGGGAGAGCATCGCCCTTACAAGGCGAGGGTCACTGGTTCAAGTCCAGTACGACCCACCATTTTTTAAATGGTGCATATTACAAGAAAATCTAAATGGGTCGTTAGCTCAGTTAGAAAAAAGAGAGCATCACCGCTATTTACAAGTAACGGCGAGGTTCACTGGTTAAAGTCCAGTACTATTTATTTTAATAGTAGCGTTTTAATTTATATGTGGGTGATTAGCTCAGTTGGGAGAGCATCGCCCTTACAAGGCGAGGGTCACTGGTTCAAGTCCAGTATCACCCACCACATATAAACCTATTATTGTATCAATAGTCGCGTTTTAAAATTTAATATGGGTCGTTAGCTCAGTTGGGAGAGCATCGCCCTTACAAGGCGAGGGTCACTGGTTCAAGTCCAGTACGACCCACCATTCTTAGAATGGTGCATATTAAAATGTAATTTGGGTGATTAGCTCAGTTGGGAGAGCATCGCCCTTACAAGGCGAGGGTCACTGGTTCAAGTCCAGTATCACCCACCAAATTACATCAAGCGGTCAATTGATAATAAAGAATTAAATAACAGGCATACCTATTATATGTGGGTGATTAGCTCAGTTGGGAGAGCATCGCCCTTACAAGGCGAGGGTCACTGGTTCAAGTCCAGTATCACCCACCACATATAAATACCATCAGATAACTTCTCTAGTAATAACTCTTTCTTTTCATATTAAATACATTTAAGAACTTTATAAAAACTCAATATATAAATCGTATGTAATTAACTTAGCCGTAAGAAAAAGAGCATCACCACCCTTTACAAGTAATGGCGAGGATCACTGGTATCAAGCCAAGTAATCACCCACCACATATAAATACCATCAGATAACCTCTCTAGTAATAACCTTTTCCCATATTAAATACGTTTAACTCCTCTTTTTACCTTAAATACATTTCATATTTTTATTAAAATCTAAATTACCATATCAAAGCGCTCATCAAATATAGCGTTTCCATTTTACTTATTTAGTTTTTAATTATGCTATTCGGCTCAGTACTTTCGAAGTTAGATAAACGTATTAGACAAAGTTAAGTACCTAATAAATACAGCTATCATTTAAATTCCCTTGTAAGGAGTTAAACTGTTGATTATAGTCTGTGTTAAATACAATTACGCTTAAGCCAATGCCAACTAAGATCTATTCAAAAGCCAAAATACTTATAGTAGAGGAGCAGCCACTTGCTCAAAGCTATATGAAACAATCGTTAGAAAGGCTTGGCTTTCGGCAGTTGCGCTTTGCTGATCATGCAAACTCTGCAAAAGAGCAGTGTTTAAGTGAAGAATTTGATCTAATAGTTTGCTCATTCAACTTAAACAAACACCAAGATGGCTACCAGCTTTATGAAGAGCTACGTGTAAAGCAGCTCATAAAAAGTTCGACTGGCTTTATTTTTATCTCAGCAGAAACAAGTGGCTCACTCGTTCATAGTGTTCTTGAGCTGCAGCCAGATGACTTTTTAGTTAAGCCTTTTACAGTACAAGAGCTTAAAACACGCATTGAACGAATCTTAAAGCGTAAACACGACTTACAAACAGTGTATTCATTAATTGATGATGGTAACGATTCAAAAGCTATTAAATTTATTGATACCGCTCTGGATAAAAAAAATAATAATTACAGTCCTATCCTACTTCGCTTAAAAGGCGATGCCCTACTTCGCTTAAAGCGTGCTCAAGATGCAAAAGACTTTTTTAAGTCTGTTCTCGATATTCAAAAATTTGCTTGGGCAAAAGTAGGTTTAGTAGAGGCACTTATAGCGAATAACGAACATATTTTGGCGCAGCGAATGCTCAAGACAATGTTAGAGCGCCAAGAAACTCGTTTAGTAGCCCTTGATTTGTTGGGCAGATTAGAAATAAAGCTAAATCAGTTTGAGCTAGCACAAAGCTTTTTAAGTCAAGCAGCAGACATTGCACCGCGAAACATCACACGCCAAAAATCGTTAAGTAATGTGTCGCTAATTAATCATGACTACGAAAAAAGCTATTTAACTCAAAAAGATATAGCCACCTTTGCAAAGCACTCAATACACGACCACCCCGATGTATATTTGAATGCAGCACGTGCCGGTATCGACTTTGCGTTAACGACTGATCAAACTGATCAAATTCAACGAATTTCTAGACAAACAAATCAGTACATTAATGATTTAAAAAAACAGTTTCCTAATAATGCAAATCAAGCTCAGATTGATGTACTAAATGCACGACTTCATTACTTAAAAGACGAGCATCAAAAAGCGAAAAAGCTAATTGAGCAGCTTGATGACGACGATACTCATCTCCGATCGGTTGATGGAGCACTTGATAAAGCAAAAGCATTTCATGAACTGGGGTTTCATCAGAAGGCGCAAACCTTATTCACACAAATAATTAGCCACTGTGAAAGACACCCTGCAGTTAGCGACACAACTTACTTGCGTTATATTCAGCAGCAACAAAGTGAGCGACGCGATATTAAAATGGGTCCAAAAGAGCTTAATAACCATGCCGTTAATCAATTTAATAAAGGGCAGTTAAATACTGCGCTGGAAGCTTTTACACAAGCGTTTAGAGTTATGCCTCGCAATCAGAGTATTGCACTTAATTTATTACAGTGCCTATTTGATTCAACCAAGCAATCTGGCAGCTCATTTAATATGGATCTTGCTAGAAGATGCTACGCCCTTCTTGATAAAGCTAAATTACAAGCAGATCAGACGCAGCGTTTAGATAAGATTTTGTATATAGCAAAAGAAATGAATTTAGATATTCAAAGCGCTAGTAAATAAAATATTAGAGCTTTTTCATTGCTGCGGCATTAACGCAATAACGTAAACCTGTTGGTAATGGGCCATCTGGAAAAATATGGCCTAAGTGCGAATCGCACACATTACAAACCACCTCTATGCGCTCCATACCATGACTTGTATCGTTTACATAACCAATCGCTTCAATTGTCGCAGGTTGCGTAAATGACGGCCAACCAGTGCCACTATCAAACTTTTCATCGGCATCAAACAATAGACTATCACAGCAAATACACACATACTTGCCAGGTTCGAGTAATGTACAACTACCCGAGCTATCTGGGCGCTCTGTTCCCTTCTTGCGTGTTACGTAATATTCATCTTCTGATAGTTGCATCCGCCACTGCTCGTCAGTTTTGACTACTTTTTTACTTGGGGTAGGATTGCCGTTGGTGGCAAAGTTAATAACATCATTCCACTTCAACATAATAGCCTCATTGAATAGTTGATTAACCGTACTTAATAAATTTATAAGAAGTACGGTCAATTATTACGTTATTTAATACACTAGAGATCAGCTAAAGAGCGTTGACCGTTTAAAACTAAAACTCGTTCAATCTTAAAGGTAATCTCCTCAGCTAAAGGTAATATTTTGTTTTTCTGAGCCGGTAAGTATTCGTTTAATAAAACTATCTAGCTCTGCTTTTTTTACAGGTAAACTAACACTCATTTGGCGCTCGTTATTACTGTAAATAATTAGCTCATCATCCTTTGTCGTTATGCGTTCAATACTCTCAATAACTAACCAATCTGGACCATGCTTTTTATCAAAAAATCCCATCAAACTAAAAAGTAGTAAATGTTGGGCATCTCGCTGAATAAAATCCTCTAGCCTATTTCTTGATTTAAATAAGGGCGTTAGCCTATAAACGCTTGAGCAAAAAACAAATAACCACAACCCAAATAGCGCTTTAAACCACATAGACTCTAAAAGCTCAGTGCTAATCATTAAAATAATAAGCACTAAGCCTATTAACGATATAGCTATCGCTATTTTTTTATTTACAGTGTCCACAACTAATCCCTTTTAAGTCGCTTTTTTTCTTCTGATGCTTTTTCTGTCGGCTCAGGCCAATCATTAAAAAAAACGGTTAAATAACGGCTTTTCACCAAATACCACAATACCCATAAAACAATCATCATTTGTACTGCTAAAAATGATGAAAATCGATAATGGCTATGCGCGGCTTGAATACTTAACCATGTTAAATCAACAACAGCACATACAATAAGGGGCCAGCGCATATGCCGCCATATTTTTGCTAACTTATCGCTCGCACTGTGTGAATCTCGTGGTCTGCGTAAACAAAATAAAATAGTCGGTATTATTGCGATACTTCCAATTGCTATTGCAATAAAAAAATCATTTTTATTTTTAAAAAATAACGACATTAAATCAAGTTCAGGCCTGCGACTTAAAGCCGCAATCACCCAAATAAAATAGCCACGTAATAGCACAAGCAAACTTAAATTAAATGCAATAGGAGTTCGGTAACTTCCGTACTTATCCCAGTATTCTGGACCGTATCGGCTCATTGTTGCGTCCTAACCATTATGCTTTTTAAGCAGCTCAATTAATTCATCTTCCGTGAGTATGTCGATACCTAAATCTTGGGCTTTAGTTAGTTTTGAACCCGCTTTTTCACCCGCGACTAACGCATCAGTTTTCGCTGATACGCTACCAGATACTTTAGCACCTAGCTGCTGTAAGCGTGCTTTTGCGTCATTACGATTAAGCGTATTTAGCGTACCAGTAAGTACATAAGTAAGCCCAGCAAGCGGTTGTTCTTCTTCAGAAGGTGCACTCAACGCTGGCCAGTTTACGCCTTGCTCTATAAGCGCATTAACAACTGCTAAATTATGCTCTTCATCAAAAAAGCCTCGAACATGTGTTGCAACTATTTCGCCTACATCACTTACCTGCGTTAAACTATCAATGCTGGCATTTATTATATTTTCAAGGGTAAGGAAGTGATTAGCTAAATTTTGTGCTGTTGCCTCACCTGCTTCGCGAATACCTAATGAATATAAAAACTTAGCAAGCGTAGTGCCTTTCGCCTCTTCAAGGGCTGTTACTAAATTTTTGGCTGACTTAGGTCCCATGCGTTCAAGTGACTCAAAATGTCCTTGTTTTAAAATAAACAAATCAGCGGGTGTTTTTATAAGCTCTCTGTCTACCAGCTGATCAACAATTTTATCGCCAAGGCCGTCTATATCCAGCGCTTTGCGTGACGCAAAGTGTTTAATTGCTTGTTTGCGTTGTGCAGGACATACAAGCCCACCCGTACAACGAGCGACAGCTTCGCCTTCAACCTTTTCAACATGAGAGTCACAAATAGGACAAGTTACTGGAAATTCGATATCTCTGGCATCATCAGGGCGGCGCTCAAGTACAACTTGCGTTATTTGTGGGATTATTTCAAAGTGTCACTTTATATCATACATTTCAACTAGAATTAACCTACTCTATATATTTGACTTATACAATAATTGATACCATAGTTTTTCTAATTGAAATTTTCAAGTAGGGATTTTGGGATGTCAATCGAAGTAAAACTCAACTCGTTATCCGCCTCTCTATGCCCAGAGTCACACAGAGTGCTCGTTAAGTATGCCAGAAGTCGGGCGCGCCAAGGAAGGAACAACGTAATCAACTTAGTAGATACATACATTGGACTACTAGAATCCCCCATAAGAAATGGTGACGCTGCTGAACTAACAAAGGTTCTCGTATATATCCGCACACACCTGTGCCAAAACTACACAAACCATGTGGTTCTGACAAAACTCTCCGAAATTTACAACCTAATGTCACTATTAGTAAATAAAGGAATAATCACGGGCGACTTGCGCTTCCCTGAGAAGCCCAATTTTAACGCTAAATATAAAGTTTATAAGACTCAGGTAATTCCTACTAAGTATCTAAGCAAGATCAAGCCTAAAAAGTGCAGTGCTGACGAAGAATTCTACGATACGCTATCAAGAACCTGTTCTGCTAAAATAGTCGTGAGGTTAAAAGAGCATGTCTACAATTTCAAGATAGTAAAACACCACAGAGGTCCACTAAATGACTTTTTAAACTTTGTATATTTTGAGCACCAAAGATGGTACGAACATCCAAAGGTAATCGAAGGATCGCTACTTAAATTCAGGAACAACCTACTACGCAAGTTCTCCAGAAACTCTGCCTACGGAAAGTTTCAAAACGTAAAAAATGCCATTGAGGTCCTTAGGGACCATAATCTTATACCTAAGAATACAGACTTTCCAGACAACCTACGGAGGTGCACAAAAACCATGAAGGTTACAGTCAACAACCCTCTCCTATGTACCACTGACGTTTATGATGAACGAAAAAAAAACCTATTCAGAAACACACCTGATTTCATAAAAGAGCTAGCCGATGATCTTGACAGTAATCTAAAGCTCTTACTTAAAGAAGCAAGGAAAATAGTCTACGAAGCTTACCGAAAGTTTAAAGATCGTGACCTGATAATATCGAACAGTGAAAAGTCTGAATTCCTCAAGCATCCCGAGCTTCGAACATTGAAAACAGTCACTTCAAAAAATCATCGGGCATGGGAAAAAGAGTGCAATCCATTTTCAAGCGGAATTGCTTCAACCCCAAAAAGAGTAAGTAACCTTGTGGCTTACTTCGATCACTTTTATGACTGCTTCATAAATGGTACGGGGAAACACAACCTAGAAGGAATTAGATGTATAAATGAAGTTCAACAATACCTTGGATTAACAACTTCAGTAGCTTCCGCGATGCAAGTCATCATTGTTGAAGAGCTTGGTATCAACCCTTACTCGCTGTATAGGGTGAAAGTATATTCAGGTGGTCACGGGCATGAATTTATCCAAGTAACTGATGAAGGTTCTGTAAGACTCAGGGCCTTAAAGCCCCGAGCTAGACATGCTAAAACAAGAAAGGCTGAGGGGTCTTTACTCGATCTAAAAGATATCCCAGAACAGGATATTGATGCTGCGACCTGCCTAAAAATAGCACTTAGTATGACCTGTAGGGCGAGAGAAGTTACAAAACAAAGTGAGCTCTGGTTATGCTCTTCCAAAGATGGCGTCAAATACCGCACGCCTGGAACCTTTCAAAATACATTAAAAACAATCAGAGCTAAGGCTGCAAAAAACAGCGACATATTAAATAATATCACACTAAAAAAAGTTCGCTCATCAAAAGGAGTTTGGATTTATTTAGACTCCAATGGTAACTCCTTAAAGGCCGCTAATTACTTTGGAAACACTGTAAAAACCACTCTTACAAGGTATATCCCTGATTACCTAGCTGAATTAGTGTATAGAGTAAAAATCAGAAACTTTCAGCACATCCTCTTGTTCATGGCTATAGCCTATGATGAATCACCAGAATACTCAATTGGGTTAACTATCGGAGAGTTTAGCGACCAAGTTACAAAAGCTTTCGACAATCCAGATATGGGGGGTTCTCTTTATGAGAGCCTTAAATCACAAGAGACAGAATATGAAACCTCTGAGGTTAAGTATTTTTGCGTATCATTTAAAAATATAGTGCTGGCATTGAAATATGCAAAGGATGGTAAAGAGCAAAGTCTTAAAGATGACTGTAGAGCTGCAATTTCTAAAATTTCTGAAGGTCCTCTCATCATGAAGCAACTTCTTAGACAAGCTGAGAAAAAACTTAACAGCATCGAAGAAGAGTGAAATGGAAAATACTGGATTACCCCCTTACAAAGAACTACATGACCCTAATAAATCAGCAACTATGAATAAGGTGGACAGCTACCCCAAACCCAGCTGGATGATGAATGAAAGTGTATTCGATACTACCTGGGTGATAGCAAAAACAGGGTATGCATTAGAAGATAACCAGAACCTTACTCGAAATCTTACTTTTGCCAGAGAGGTTTCTCACAACGAACTACTGACAGATAAAATCAACAAACCTTTACTTGAGGACGTAAGGAACAGCCTGCTCTACTTGAATACCAAAGGCAAGATAACAAGAGCTGAAAGAACCGGAGATATATTGAAAACTGCGTGTCACTTGATATTTCACGCAAATGAACTGCAAAAGCTAAAAAACCAGAAGCCTATAAGAACCTTGGCGGAAATCAGCTTTGAACACGTTAAAGATTATTTACTATCTTTCAAAGTAGAAAGGCTTGATTTTGATAAGTTATTGGAAATTATTCTAAATCACTGGAATTCAAAAGGCGATATAGATTGGGACTTACTAAAACGGTCAACAACACTTACAACCAGGCAGTTCGGAAGCCTAAAAAACAGGTTAATAAAATATTTAGAATGTAATCACGAAAAATTCCGCACTGAAATTGGTTATACAAAACATTACCCCAATGCTTACATTATTGAATTCGACGCAGATCGTGATTTAGTACCAAAAGCTAAAACCATATCAAACGAAATATCTAAACTTCACTGCCTTTACACAGCCAGACCTACTCAAAAGTACAAATTCAGGCACGCTGTACAGAAGCTCTTCTCAAGCGGGCACACCATTTTCAATGAAATGGTTGAACCCAAGAAAACCCCACTTATGCCAGTTGAAACGGCTCTTCATACACTGTCATCGGCACTCCACTTTATTCGCACTTATGGGCTAGCGTTGAGGGAATACCTTTCTTCGTTAAATAAGGAAGAGAGAGCCATAATAAACTCTAACGGAGCAAGAGAACATATTGATAATTTTATTAAATATCAACTTATGGCTTTTGAAAACACCTCGATACCTGCCGCCCTCAACGACCTAAATCTTACTTCATGGCGTCGTGAGAGTGAGAATTATAAAAACGATTTTAGCGACGGCATATCCGTAGCAACAGCTGTAAGGATATACATCGCCTCTATCTGGATACTTATCGCTAGTTTTTCTGCTGCCAGAACAACTTCACTTCTCACATTGAGACGCAATTGTTTTGTGCAATCACCAATAGATGGCTTATTTGATCTAATTTTGCGGATACCAAAAAGCTCAGAAAGATGGGAGCTTGAAGAGGTACACAGGCCAATCCCTGACCTAGTATATGATTACGGTTTAGAGTTTGCTGCATTTGTATGCGAAATTGAAGATAGACGTAGTTTAGTTTGTGACGATAAAGAATCGTACCTTTTTACTCGTACTCTCAATGCTCGTTCAAGCACCGCATCCACCTATACAAGAGAAACTAATGAACATCAAAAAGCACTTAGCAGAGACGCTCTAGACGATTGCTTAGATACATTTTTTGACTGGGTCGAGTCTCCAGTGATTGATGGAAAGAGATGGTACGCGAGAACACATCAATTTAGACGCTTCTTCGCAGTTCTATATTTCAATCTTACTGATGGAGAGGGGCTGGATGAACTCTCTTGGTTTCTGGGGCACGCCAGCTTAGACCAGACATTTCATTATGCTGAAATAGCTCCAACTGATGAATGGATTGAGGAAGCAGAGTTAGCTCTTGCTAGAATCGGAGCCTCTTTAAACAAACACATCAATGCTGATGAAGATATTCTCGCCATTGTTGATAAAGCTAGAAAAACATCGAATGTATCGACTGTAATAGAACCTCTTGTGCAAAAGCTAATTTCTGAACATAAAGAAAAAACCAACCAGGAAGTTCGCTTTTGTAGAATTGAAGGTGAGGAAGTTTTCTTTTATTTCTCTGGAAAAAAAGGATACTAATAATGTCTCAGTACAAGCCTGGAGAAACCTCAACTGAGGTAATAAACAAAAAGAACGACATTACCAAGTCAATTTTAAAGAAAGCCAATTTAATAGATGCAATTAAGTGTATTGATGATGTATACACATCCCTGAATATTAAAGGATATTCTATTGCGGAGTCAGCTGTTCACAAATGGAGCGATGATGAACTAGGCATCGTCTCATACTCATGGAATACAGCACACACCAAACACAACGCTCAGGCACTTAAAAAACTTCAAGCGGCGATCAAAAATGTAAATAAAAGACTCGCTGGAGGCCAAAAGGAATGTAAAAAGAGGCGGCAATATGAATCTACTGACGACACCACTGTTCAATTACGCAAAGAGAATGAAGAACTGAAAAATTCCTTAGCAGAAGTATATCGCGCTTACATGCATCTGATTGAAAGCTACCGAGAGGATAAGGTAATTGACGACGCCATTAGAAAACTAATCCTAGACCAAGCGCACATACTTGGAAAACAGCGTATTTGGGACGTTAAGTAATGTCGAAAGTTTTTATTGCCGACCAGCCTAACCTTGGTAGCATCTTAACTAGCAGCAGAATAGCTGAAAGGTCTAAATGCCAGGTCCCCCTGATTATAAAGGAAGGTGGCAGCTTTGATTGGAATGCGAACGCATTTCTTACCCATGTTGGAGGCGGCCCTAGAGTTTATAACGTAAAACCCCTTGCAACTACAGTTGTTAAAAAGGCATACAACTTAAATTTGTTCTGCTCTTTTCTA
This sequence comes from Pseudoalteromonas sp. Z9A6, assembly GCF_011378805.1. Lineage (NCBI taxonomy): Bacteria > Pseudomonadati > Pseudomonadota > Gammaproteobacteria > Alteromonadales > Pseudoalteromonadaceae > Pseudoalteromonas > Pseudoalteromonas sp. Z9A6. The sequence goes on along the minus strand of NZ_WTKZ01000083.1, from coordinate 329 downwards.
GAGCTAGAAAACACCAATATTTATGATGCGAATGATAGCACTCTCTATCACTTTGTTGATCACCTCAAAGACAGAGGTATATTTGACGACACAATAATAAAACACGTCAGGTTAGCTATTGAATACATAGTATATATATCTAACCGACAACCAGAGGTAATGTTAGCCAGCTGCGATAAAGATGACACTAAGAGTTACAAGGTAAACTATACGAAGAAGACTATAAAAAAAGGCCACATAGAAATACAATACTATACTCACCACTGCCTTGATGGCTTAATTGTAAGCGTCTAGCGAACCACACCTAGCATCGATGTTCTGATTATCTA
>NZ_WTKZ01000082.1:0-13609 GCF_011378805.1 Pseudoalteromonas sp. Z9A6 | reverse complement strand
AAAAGATCGGTCAACCGATCAAAAATACCTTAACTGATCGGTGTTAGCTAAATAGCGGCATTTTTATTTTTAAGCTTTACTTAAAAGTAGCTAACAACGTGAGTATTTGTTGTAACTTAATAACGGTTGTTTTCAGTTTTTCTTCTTCAAAACCATCGTTAGATAAGCTTTCAACATCAGCGGCTACGTCAAGTACGTAAGGCTTAAAACGTTTAGCTTCAAAGCTAAAGCCAGAATCGGCAGTAAATAAGGCTTTAAACTTACCGTGACCTTGCTGTTGAAGCTCGTCGAGTTTTTTGTCAGCATCAAGTGCCTGACGGTAAACAATTTTTAAGTTGGCATTGAGTTGTTCAATAATAGAATCCATGGTTTTCCTAAAGCTTTGCACTGCATTGCCGACATAATACTTGGATTACATTTAAAAGTCAGGTTTGTTATATGAATATATCAGGCACAAGTTTACCCGCTGTTTCTGGCTCAGGCCAAGGCAGTGAGCTTTATAGCGCTGCTTTATCTAAAAAGCAGCAACTAGCAGATGGCGCAGCAGCACTTGCACTTATTGAAGGTGCTGCACAATCGTCAAGTGCACAAACACCGGCTAAATCGGTAACTGCATCATTGGGTAACAACGTAAATATATACGTTTAAATGCTGTTTTAAATTAGCTTAAGATCGATAGGTGTTTTGCTTTTTTGACCACCGATTTCTCTTACTAATTTAGGCACTAAAAATCCAGGCAGAGCTTTTAATAGCTCTGCCATTATTTCAATTGCTTGCGCTTCATTAATATCAAAGTGGCTGGCCCCTTCAACTTTATCTAGCAAATACAAATAATACGGCAATACGTCTGCGTCAAATAACGCTTCGCTTAAATTTATTTGCGCATCGAGCGTATCATTCACATCTTTTAAAATTACAGCTTGGTTTAGAAGCGTTACGTTTGCTTGTTTAAGCTTTTGCATGGCAGCTTTAAAATCAGCGTCTATTTCGTTGGCGTGGTTTATGTGATTAATAAAAATAATTTTTAATGGCGATTTTGCTAATCTCTCACATAACTCATCGGTCACTCGCGCCGGTATAACTACTGGCAAACGGCTATGAATTCGCATTCGTTTTATTTGTGGTAATTGCTCAAGCTCATCCAAAAACCAGCTTATTGCATCGTCTTTGGCCATCAGTGGATCGCCACCACTTAAAATCACTTCGTTTATATTGCTATCTGATTTTATATAGCTCAGAGTTTCAAGCAGACTTTTTTTATTGAGTTGGTTTTCTTGATACGGAAAATGCCTTCTAAAGCAGTAACGACAATTTACAGCACAGCCGGTTTTAAACATCACCAAAACACGCGATTTGTACTTATGTAAAAGGCCTGGTTGGTCGTTATCTTGCTCAAGTAGGGGATCTTTATTAAAACCCGATTTAGTCAAAAATTCTTGATGGCGTGGCATAACTTGTAGCAAAAGAGGATCGTTTGGATCGCCTTTGCGTATTTTTTTTATAAAAGGGATAGGCACGCGTACCGGAAATAAACTGCGGGCTTTTAGGTCGTTTTCATGGACTTGGCTCGATAAACCGACCATTTCAAGCAAGGTTTTTGGGCAGGTAACTACATTTGCTAATTCTTTTTGCCAGTTTTTATGCAAATTTGCTTCATTTCTTTGTATCATTGGCATGTAGATTACTCGAAAAAATATAAATAGAGGAAACGATGGCGAATTATAGCACCAACGAGTTCAAGGGCGGCCTAAAAATTATGATGGACGGCGAGCCTTGCAGTATCTTAGAAAATGAAATGGTAAAACCTGGTAAAGGCCAGGCGTTTAACCGTGTTCGTATCCGTAAACTTATCTCTGGTAAGGTGCTTGAAAAAACCTTTAAATCGGGTGAATCAGTTGAAGGTGCTGATGTAATGGATACTGATTTAGCGTATCTATACACAGACGGCGAATTTTGGCATTTTATGAACAACGAAACATTTGAGCAAATTGCTGCTGACGAAAAAGCACTAGGCGATGCAGTTAAATGGTTAGTTGAAAATGATTTATGCACAATTACATTATGGAACGGCAGCCCTATTGCTGTTACACCACCTAACTTTGTTGAGCTTGAGATCACTGAAACAGATCCTGGCCTTAAAGGCGATACAGCGGGTACTGGTGGTAAACCAGCAACGCTTAGCACAGGCGCTGTGGTACGAGTTCCATTATTCGTACAAATTGGCGAAGTAATTAAAGTAGACACTCGTAACGGTGAATACGTAAGCCGTGTTAAGTAAGCTTTAACATTGTTTATAAAATCCCAGCTTACGCTGGGATTTTTTTTGGAGAAAATATGTCAGCAGATCTTTGGGCCCCAAGCGCAAGCATTGAAACACTAAAACAACGCGCATCGATATTACGTAGTATCCGTGAATTTTTTTATGTACGTGATGTTTTAGAAGTAGAAACGCCAAGCTTAAGTGCTGCTAGTGTAACCGATGTGCACTTAGCTAGTTTTAATACCAAATTTGTAGGTCCAGGGCATGCTGGTGGGCTTCTTCTATTTTTACAAACATCTCCAGAGTTTGCTATGAAACGCTTGTTAGCAGCAGGCTCAGGCGCTATTTTTCAGCTTTGTAAGGCATTTAGAAATGAAGAAGCGGGTAGCCATCATAATCCTGAATTTACTATGCTGGAATGGTATCGCCCAGGCTTTGATGAATTTGCACTTATGGATGAAATGGATGAGTTAATGCAACTTGTTTTAGGTGTCGAGCCTGCAACTAGACTTACCTATCAGCAAGCGTTTGAAAAAGCACTCGGCCTCGATCCGTTAACAGCAAGCATAGAGCAATTAAAGCAACTAGCGTGTGAGCAAGGGTTTGCTGATATAGCCCAAAATGAAACGCATAAAGATACATTACTGCAATTATTGTTTTGTATGAAAGTGGAGCCAACAATAGGACAAGAAAAACCGTGTTTTGTTTATCATTTTCCAGCCTCTCAAGCGGCCCTTGCACAAATTTGTGAACATGATGCACGCGTAGCAGGGCGCTTTGAGCTTTATTACAAAAATATGGAATTAGCTAACGGCTTTAACGAATTAACAAATGCTAGTGAGCAAGCTAAACGTTTTAATGAAGATAACACATACCGCGCTAACAACGGTTTAAAGCAAGTACCAATGGATACACGTTTAATTAAAGCGCTAGATCATGGATTACCACAATGCGCAGGGGTTGCTTTAGGGATTGATAGGTTGGTAATGCTCGCAACAAATAAAGAAAAAATTAAAGACGTAATAGCGTTTGATGTGCAAAGAGCGTAATGCTTAGCCTGTAGGCGTAGGTGTAATATTTGTAGGTGCGAATTTATTTCGCGCTCGTGTAATTTAACTTTATAAAAAAGCGAGGTATAAAACCTCACCTACAAATAAAAACACCGCGTTTAAATTAAACGCGGTGTTTTTATTTGCTTGCTGTAGCTTTCATTTGAAAGCCAACGGCTGTGCTTTACAGATTAAGTGTAAACGTAACACCTGCAACACGAGGCTCACCTAATTGTGTGTAGGTATGCGTTGTGTAACCATCTTGTGGATCGTTACCAAACTCAAAACCACGTGTAGGGACTGTCTCGTCAAACACGTTACGAGCCCACGCGCGAACTGCCCACATGTCTGCTTCGTAACCAAAGCTTAAGTTAACTAAGTTGCTGCTTGGTGCCTGTGAGTTATGACTATCTGAGAAGTAGTAGTCGTCCTTACCTTCAACACCAATCATACCGTAAAGCTCACTTGTAAAGTTATAGCGAGCAGTAAACGCATACTGGTATTTAGGTGACTGTGCTTGCTCACGACCGTCTTGGTTTAAGCCAGACTGCGTTACAAAGTCATCTATTTCAGTGTTTAAGTAACCAGCACTACCCGTTAAAAATAGATTATCAGTTAGTTGGTAACTACCTTCAACTTCTAATCCGTAGTTGCTACCAGAACTTGCGTTATCAACATAACCGGTAAATTGCTGACCTTCTACTTGCCATGCTTTTAACTGAATATCGTCGCGGTGCATGTAAAATGCAGCTAAGCGAAGCGTAAATTTGTCATCAAGCGATGAGCCTTTAACACCAAATTCGCCACTCCATAAATATTCAGGGTCGAAACTGGTGTGTTGCTGGAAAAAATCAGCGCTTAGGTTTAAGCCTTCATCTTTTGCTTTAGCCAGTGCTTCTGAGTTAATACCACCGGCTTTGTAACCACGGGTAATGCTGGTGTAGATCATAGTGCGATCAATTACTTGATATTCTAGAGCAATTTTACCGCCAACCATTACGTCGTCGGTGTCTTGTATAAAGCCATTGCTATCGGTGTAGTCGCCTTGGTATTGCTCTACACGTAAACCTGTAATTAATGTTGTTTTAGGGCCAATTGGAGTCGCTACTTGACCATATACTGCAACGTTACTCGTTTCGTAAGTTGAAGAAAACGGGCTTGCTAACCATGTGTATTGGCGCTCTAAATCAACGTCACGGTTTTGGTAATAAATACCCGCAACCCAGTTACCCGTTTTAGAATTAAACTGTAAATCTACAGACTGATCGTCGCGATCGCGGCTGTATAAATCAGTTGAGCTGTATCCATCTGGATGTAAGCCAGCAGCACATAACTTTGGCTCACTTGTATCGTTACACACCCAGTCTTCATCAAAACTATAAAGCAGCTCGGTATCAATAGCCGACAGGTTTAGGTTTACATCAAATAAATCAAAACCCGTGTAAGTATTATTAATACCTATTGCGTAGCTTTCTTGATTATCTTGGCCTGGTTCATCGGCTACACTATTGCGGCTGTTATCAAGCGTAAACGCATCGTAGCCATTGTTTATATCAATATAGTGAAGGTTTAGCTCAGTATTTAAATGCTCTGTAAGCTGGCTGTTTAATTTAAAGCGCGCTACTTGTTCGTCTTGATTTTGTGTTTCGTCATTTAAGTACAAGTTATCTACGTAGCCGTCTGACTTTCTGCGAAAGTAGCTAACGCGTGCGCTAGTGTCATCTGTTAAGCCTGTGCTTGCTGCAATGCCTGCTTCGCGGGTGTTGTATGTGCCAGCACCTACTTGTAATTTTAAGCTTGGATCGCTTGTGGCTTTAGCTGAACCCATTTGGATCATACCGGCCATACCGTCTGCGCCAAAGCGTGTACCTTGTGGACCACGGTAAATTTCTACTTGGTCTATATCAAATAATAATGAACTGCCACCAAGGCCAGAATAGTTAATACCATCAATAACTAAGCCTACAGATGGATTAATAGGATCTACAAATTGTGAACGAAGTCCCACGCCACGAATTTGAATATAACGACCGCGCGACGCACCAGATGCAAAATTTACATTGGCGGTACTGCCTAACATTTCGTCTAAGTAACTTGCACCACGTTGATTAATTTCATCTTCGCTGAATAAGCTCGCACTCGCGCTTAAAGTTTGAATGCTTTCGCGCTGAAAATCGCCAGTTACAACAATTCTTTCAAGGTCGCTATCATCAGCGTTAGCTGCAATTGGTGCACCAAGCAGCGGTAAAAGTGCGGCAGTAATTAAAGACAAACGTAAGTTCATTGGGTTACTTAACTCCATTTTAGGGACTCGTATGGTAGCAATTATTTAAACACATGTGCTATAAACGCGGCAATTATACGTTAAATAATCAGGATTACTAATATGACCTTTAAAGTTGACTTCAAGGTACGTGATTACGAATGTGACTTACAAGGTATTGTAAACAACAGCGTCTATTTTAATTATTTAGAGCATGCTCGACATGAATTTTTGTACGCACACGGTATTGATTTTGCTCAATTAGCAAAAGATAAAATTAACCTAGTCGTGATGCGTAGCGAAATGGACTATAAACATTCACTATTACCAGGTGATGAATTTTATGTAGCTGTAGAGCCGCAGCGTATTAGTCGTTTAAAATTTGCCTTTAAGCAAACGGTTATACGTAAAAGCGATGAAAAAGTAATGCTCAATGCGCTGGTTATAGGGACGTCTGTTAATGAAAAAGGTAGGCCATTTTTACCAGAGCAGATAGATAACGTATTCAAAACTACAACTTAGTACTTAATCGGACAACTTTTAAACTATCATAGAACAAAAATTTACATTTAAAACATGCATTTTTAACGGATAAAGGGCATAAATATTGTTACTATTACATTAATTAGACAATTAGTTAGTAGTAGCATGAAATTAGCAGCAATACCGATGCTTATAGTCGGTTTATGTGTTGGTTGCGCATCAACAGGGACGGTTACCAGTGAGCAGCTTAAATACACCCAATGGCAATTATCACGTGTTGATGGTTTAGCAATTCCACCTTCGTTTAATGCATCAATGAGCTTTATTGAAGCGCTGCAAGTAAACGGTTTTGCTGGCTGTAACAAATTTTTTGGTGAGGGTTCGCTTGAAGAAAGTAACCTTACTGTAAGTAAATTAGGAATGACGCGCAAGTCGTGCGGCGAAGAGCTTGATGAGTTTGAGCAGCAGTTATTACAAGCCTTAAAGCAAGGTGCAGAACTTAAATTGCAAGACCAGCAATTAGTCATGCAAGGCGAGCAAACATTTGTGTTTATCCCTAAATAATTTTAAGTTTTTGAAAAACAGCCCCTTGCGGGCAGTTTTTAACTGACGTACACTCAGCGCAGATTTGTTGAATAATATCTTCGAATCGACGAACAAAATTTATATATCAATACTTGTCGGAGTGCCAAAGCTAAGTAATTAGTTTTTGGCTGAGATCGCGAAAGCGGGATCCGTGAACCTGATCAGGTTAATACCTGCGTAGGGAACAAGCTGCCTAAAATAGGACGCTTGTGCGTCTTTTTTTATGCGCACAATAAAGTGATTTTGTTTTTTTAGGCTGCAAAGTAGCATGTACGCTACTTTACGATCTTTCTCTATTCCTCGGAATATCTGACAAGACAACCCTTAAGCAATGAGGCAAGTCATGTCAAATACTACAAATAAAGCGTCACGCCGAGAAACTCGTGCTGCCGCGTCTGAATATATTTATAACTTAACGGGTCAACCGTTCCCAAATTCTCATAAAGTATACGTTGAAGGTACTCAACCAGGCGTACGTGTTGGTATGCGTGAAATCACGCTAAGTGATACGTTTATAGGCGGCACAGATGAAAACCCTGTTTATGAGTCAAACGATCCGCTTCGTGTTTACGATACGTCGGGCCCGTATACCGATCCTAATTTTGAACTAGACGTACGCAAAGGCTTACCAAAGTTTCGTGAACAATGGATTGAAAACCGTGGTGACACTGAAATTTTAGAGTCAGTGACGTCGCAGTTTTCGCAGCAGCGCATGGCAGATGAAGGGCTGGATCATATTCGTTTTGAGCACTTGCCAAAAATTCGCCGTGGTGTCGCTGGTAAAAACGTAACGCAAATGCACTACGCACGCCAAGGAATTATTACCCCTGAAATGGAATACGTAGCTGTTCGTGAAAATATGGGGCGTGCAGAAATTCGTAAAGAATTACTTGCCGCTCAGCATAAAGGGGAGTCGTTTGGCGCGAGTATTCCTGAATTTATTACCCCAGAGTTTGTACGCGACGAAATAGCCCGTGGTCGCGCTATTTTACCAAATAATATAAACCATCCAGAAACAGAACCTATGATTGTAGGGCGTAACTTTTTAGTTAAAGTTAACGCCAACATTGGTAATTCATCGGTTAGCTCATCTATTGAAGAAGAAGTAGAAAAAATGGTGTGGTCTACCCGCTGGGGCGCAGACACCGTGATGGACTTATCAACGGGGCGTTACATTCACGAAACGCGTGAATGGGTTGTACGTAACTCGCCTGTACCTATTGGCACAGTACCGATTTATCAAGCGCTTGAAAAAGTAAACGGTGTGGCTGAGGATTTAACGTGGGAGATTTTCCGCGATACGCTTATTGAACAAGCCGAGCAGGGTGTTGATTACTTTACTATTCATGCCGGTGTACTGCTTCGTTACGTACCAATGACCGCTAAACGTGTAACCGGTATTGTGTCGCGCGGTGGCTCGATTATGGCTAAGTGGTGTTTAGCGCATCACAAAGAAAACTTTTTATACACGCACTTTGAAGACATTTGCGAAATTTTAAAACAATACGATGTATGTTTTTCACTCGGTGATGGCCTTCGCCCAGGTTCTATTGCTGATGCCAACGATGAAGCGCAGTTTAGTGAGCTGCGCACATTAGGTGAACTGACTAAAATTGCGTGGAAGCACGACGTACAAGTATTTATTGAAGGCCCAGGGCATGTGCCAATGCACATGATTAAAGCCAATATGGATGAGCAATTAAAGCATTGCGACGAAGCGCCATTTTACACTTTAGGCCCGTTAACGACCGATATTGCACCAGGGTATGACCATATTACTTCTGGTATTGGTGCCGCTCAAATAGCATGGTACGGCTGTGCAATGCTTTGCTATGTAACACCTAAAGAGCATTTAGGTCTGCCAAATAAAGAAGATGTTAAAGAAGGCTTAATTACCTACAAAATAGCTGCACATGCCGCCGATTTAGCAAAAGGTCACCCTGGTGCGCAAGAGCGCGATAACGCCTTATCAAAAGCGCGCTTTGAATTTAGATGGCATGACCAATTTAATATTGGTTTAGATCCAGATCGAGCTCGCGAGTACCACGACGAAACCCTTCCGCAAGAATCAGGTAAAGTGGCTCACTTTTGCTCCATGTGTGGACCTAAATTTTGTTCTATGAAAATTAGCCAAGAAGTACGCGATTACGCTAAAGATTTAGAGACACGCGGTATTGATCCTAATAACGCTGGCGACGCTATTGAAATAAAAATGGTTGATGTAGAAGCCGAAATGAAAGCTAAGTCAGCTGAGTTTAAGCAAACAGGCTCAGAGATTTACCACAAAGCGGTATAAAGTAATTACCGGCTAGAAGTTAGATATAAATGATAGGTGAGATTTTATGCCTCGCTTTTTAATTAATTTTAGAGGCGAGAAGTAAATTATCATCTACTTATATTACTAATAACTGCTTTTGGAGGTTTTTATGTTTTATAACATTGCGGTGGTTGGGTTTGGTTTAGCGGGCAGGTTAGCTGCGCTTGAGCTAAGTAAACAGCACCAAGTAACTGTTTTCGAAGCGGACGACGAGCATACAAAAAGCAGTGCGGGCAAAGTAGCTGCGGCAATGCTCGCCCCGCTTGCTGAGTCGGTGTTATGTGAGGCTGATTTAGCTTTAATGGGTCTTGATTCAATGAAGCGTTGGCCCGGCATTATTGCAGAGCTTGAAAGTGACGTTTTTTTTCAGCAGCAAGGCACTTTGGTCATTGCGCACCAGCAGGACAAAGGCGATTTACAAAGCTTTGCACAGCGTATAAAACCACTAGCTGATCACACTGCCGAGCATATAAATGCTCAACAAATTACAATGCTTGAACCTGAACTGGCAGGGCGCTTTAATCAAGGCTTATTTTTACCCTGCGAGGGGCAAATTGATAACCAAGCATTTTATAAAGCCAGCTTTGCACAGCTCAACAAACGCAAAGTAAAATTTGTATTTAATCAGCGCGTAACCATTAGCGACAACAAAATAAACAATCGACCATTCGATTATATTATTGATTGCCGTGGGCTTGGTGCTAAAAATACTCAAGATGATAAACCGCTTAGAGGTGTGCGCGGCGAAGTAGCAAGGTTATACGCACCAGAGGTAAGTTTAATCAGGCCCGTGCGTTTAATGCACCCGCGTTATCCAATTTATATAGCGCCTAAACCTAATCATGAATATGTAATTGGTGCGACTGAAATAGAGTCACAAGACAATGGTGCCGCTACAGTGCGCTCAACTCTTGAGTTACTTTCAGCGGCTTATACCGTACACAGCGGATTTGCCGAAGCACGACTACTTAATATTCAAGCCGGATTACGCCCTGCATTTAGCGATAACCGCCCAGAAGTATCACAAGTTGGCAATGTAATTAGCATTAACGGCTTATATCGCCACGGTTATATGCTGGCACCGGCATTAGTGGCGCAAGCAGTTTCACGAATAGAGTGAGAATAAAATGAACATTACAATTAATGGCGAGCTACTTAATGTTAATAGCAAAGCGCTCGTTGAGGTACTTCAAAGTTTTGGTGCAGTTGCGCCTTTTGCTGTGGCTGTTAATGGCGAATTTATTCCACAAAGTCGGCACAGTAACTATGTACTTAATGAAGGCGACAGTGTTGAGTTGCTGTCACCCATTCAAGGCGGATAAAGCTCATGCAAACTAAAGACTGTTTAACTATTTATGGTGAGCAAGTAAATAGCCGTTTATTAATAGGCTCTGCGCTTTATCCGTCGCCTGATATCATGACCCAATCGATAGTCGCCTCTGGTGCTGAAATTGTAACCGTGTCGCTTAGGCGCCAACAAAGTGCAGCAGCCGGTGATGACTTTTGGCAGTTAATAAAAAATACAGGCTTAAAAATACTCCCTAATACTGCAGGGTGCCACAGTGTAAAAGAGGCGATTACACTTGCAAAAATGTGCCGAGAGGTATTTGCCACCGACTGGATTAAGCTGGAGCTGATTGGCGATGATTACAATTTACAGCCTGACCCTTTTGCGTTACTTGAAGCCACAAAAATATTAATTAATGATGGCTTTAAAGTATTGCCTTATTGCACCGATGACTTAGTACTTTGCCAGCGCTTAAATGAGCTAGGGTGTGAGGTGCTTATGCCGTGGGGAGCGCCAATAGGCACCGGTAAAGGCTTGTTAAATAGCTATAATTTAAAAACTATTCGAGAGCGTTTACCCGATACCACATTAATAGTAGATGCAGGTTTAGGTTTGCCATCGCATGCCTGCCAAGCACTCGAAATGGGGTATGATGCGGTATTATTAAATTCAGCCATTGCAGGGGCGGGCTGCCCAATTACTATGAGCCGCGCATTTAAAGTCGCAGTTGAAGCAGGGCGCTTTGCATATCAAGCAAAAGCAATGCCTGAAAAAGACGTTGCAGCCCCATCAACCCCAACAATGGGTATGCCATTTTGGCATCAGCAGTGAAGGAAAGAATATGAATAACGTAGTGTGGACAATTGCCGGTTCTGATTCGGGCGGCGGTGCCGGTATTCAAGCTGATATAAAAGCAATGCAAAGTTTTGGTGTACATGGCTGCACGGCAATTACGGCGCTTACTGCACAAAATAGTTTAGGCGTAGAGGCTATTAATGCAGTGTCTACCGATATTATTGAATCGCAGTTACTAGCGCTTGAAAAAGACATGAAAGCCAAAGTGATAAAAATTGGCATGTTAGCCAATGTGCAGCAAATTCAGTTGATCAGCGAACATATAAGTCATTATAAAGCTAAATGGCCGGTGCCTCCCGTTATTGTATATGACCCTGTCGCTATTGCCTCAAGCGGTGACTTACTAACAGAAGAAGACACGGTAAGCGCAATAAAAGAATGCCTACTGCCGCTGGTGGATGTAATAACCCCAAACACCCACGAAACACAGTTATTAACCGGTGTGTATTTAATTGGCCCGGCTGCAATAAAAGAAGCGGCTAATAAGCTATTAAGCTGGGGTGCAAAAGCCGTTGTTATTAAAGGCGGGCATTGGGATTACCCAAGTGGCTACTGCATTGATTATTGTATTGATAGTAATACACAAAATGGCGAAGAATATTGGTTAGGCAATCAAAAAATACAAACACCGCATAACCACGGCACCGGATGTAGCATGGCTTCGGTCATTGCTGCGTGTTTAGCTAAAGACTACCCATTAAAAGATGCCTTTATTTTAGCTAAAGCATATATAAACCAAGGGCTAAAACAGTCGGTACGCTATGGCGAAGGGATTGGACCGGTTGCTCATACATCGTTCCCCACTAATTTAGCTGACTACCCACAAGTGATTGAGCCGGGGAGCTGGCTGGGTGATGAACTAGATTTTGATGTGCCGCTTGATTTTAATATGGCCGCTGATTTTGCACCTTGTGAAAGTAAATCGCTTGGCTTATATGCGGTTGTAGATAGTACCGATTGGCTAGAAAAATGCTTACAACAAGGCATTAAAACAGCGCAGTTACGCGTTAAAAATAAAACGCAAGACGAACTTGATGAGCTGATTAAGCAAGCTGTTGAGCTGGGCAAACAATACAACGCACAGGTATTTATAAATGACTACTGGCAGTTAGCTATTAAGCATGGTGCATATGGCGTGCATTTAGGGCAAGAGGATTTAGACATTGCTAATTTAGCGGCAATTAAAGACGCTGGGTTAAAGCTTGGGCTTTCTACTCATGGTTTTTATGAAATGCTACGTGCGCATAATTATCGCCCTAGTTACATGGCATTTGGTGCTATTTACCCAACCACAACAAAAGATATGACAGGGCAAATACAAGGCCTTGAAAAGCTGATTAAGTTTGTACCTCTTATGCAAAGCTACCCAACAGTAGCAATAGGTGGGATTGATTTAAGCCGTGCTGAGCAGGTAGCGAAAACTGGCGTAGGCAGTGTTGCCGTAGTGCGTGCGATTACCGAAGCAGATAATTACGTAGAGGCTATAAGCGCTCTGCAAGTGGCCATAAGCAGTGCCAATTAAAACTAACAAGGGTAATACTAATAAGGCTGATAAACGTGAGTGAGCTAAGCGATAAAGAAACCCTACGTTACAGCCGCCATTTATTGCTTGAAGAAGTTGGGCTTGAAGGGCAATTAACACTTAAATCCTCAACGGTTGCAGTAGTGGGGGCTGGTGGTCTAGGTAGCCCAGCGCTTTTATATTTAGCCGCTGCAGGTATTGGAACGCTTATTTTAATTGACGATGATGAGGTTGAGCATTCAAACTTACAACGCCAAGTGCTTTATAAAATAAATCACTTAGGACAAAGCAAGGTCGCTGCAGCGGGTAAAGTATTAGCGAGCCTGAATAATCAAATAAACATAGTAACGCATTGTCAAAAGCTAGATGAGAGTAATGCAGCTAACATGCTCAAAGGTGCTGACATCGTACTTGATTGCTCTGATAACTTTAGTACTCGCTATAGTGTTAACCGTTATTGTATTAGCAATAAAACACCGTTAATTTCGGGTGCTGCATTGGCAACCAAAGGGCAATTAATGGGCTTTGATTTTAGGCAAAGTGATAGCCCGTGTTATGGCTGTGTTTTTCCACAAAGCGAAGCTACACCAGTTATCAATTGCAGTAACGCAGGGGTTATTAGCCCGCTACTTGGTGTAATAGGCTCTATGCAGGCGCAACTTACGCTTAACTTATTGCTAGGGCATGCAGAGGGGTGTGAATTTATAACCTTTGATGCGCTTACTTTAAAGCAGCAGCATTTCAAAGTGATTAAAGATTCAGAGTGTAAAGAGTGTGGAAAATAGGTTTTGAAGGGGGCTGTGCCTTTTATTACATGTGGCGTTAAAGAATTAAAAGCTGCGCTTTTCGCGTAAGCAGGCTTTGCGCCTACAAAAATAAAAAACCGCGTTTAAATAAACGCGGTTTTTTTAATTTCGAATTAACGATTTATTTTAGTCGCGCGGATTCAAACCTGAAGTGCATAACGTTTAGGCGGCTTTAGCCGCC